>NZ_WMBF01000582.1:0-3556 GCF_019400875.1 Streptomyces anatolicus
GGCCTGGACGGGCGGACGGCGGCCGGGGCCGCGGCGGACGTGGCGGGGGCGGAGACGCTCATCGGGTCGTCACTTTCTCGTTGTCGGGGCGGCCGGTCACGGCGAAGAAGACGTCGTCCAGGTCGGGGGTGTCGATCGTGAGGCCTTCGACCTCGGTCTCCGTGGCCTCGACCCAGTCGAGCAGGGCCTTCACGGACTGCACGCTGCCGTCGCTGGGGACCTGGAGGGTGAGGGCGTCGTCGTCGCGGGTGCCGACGCCGAGGGTGCGGGCGGCGCGGTCCAGGCCGGTGACGTCGGCGAAGCGCAGCACGACGTGGCCGCCGGGGACGAGGCGCTTCAGCTCCTCGGGGGTGCCCTCGGCGACGAGCTTGCCGCCGCTCAGCACCGCGATGCGGTCGGCGAGCTGGTCGGCCTCTTCCAGGTACTGCGTCGTCAGGAAGACGGTGACGCCGTCGCCGACGAGTTCGCGGACGATCTCCCACATGCCGTGGCGGCTGCGCGGGTCGAGGCCGGTGGTGGGTTCGTCGAGGAAGATGATGCTCGGGTCGCCGACCAGGGTCATCGCGATGTCGAGGCGGCGGCGCATACCGCCGGAGTACGTCGAGGCGGGCCTCTTCGCCGCCTCCACGAGGTCGAACCGCTCGACGAGGCCGGCGGCCAGATGGCGGGCCTCGCGGCTGCGGTAGCCGTAGAGGTCGGCCACGAGGAGCAGGTTCTCCTCGCCGGTCAGGAGGTTGTCCACGGCGGAGAACTGGCCGGTGACGCCGATCGCCGAGCGGACGGCCGCGGGGTCGCGGGCCAGGTCGTGCCCCGCGACGCGTACGTCGCCGCCGTCCGGGGCGATCAGCGTGGAGAGGATCTGCACGGCGGTCGTCTTGCCGGCCCCGTTCGGCCCGAGCAGGGAGAAGATCGAGCCCTTCGGGATGTGCAGGTCGATCCCGTCGAGGACGGTCTTCCCGCCGAATGACTTCCGCAGGCCGGTGGCGGTGATCGCTGCGGGGGTTCCCGTGAGGGGCGCGGGTGGCTGGAGAAGCCTGGTCATGGGGGGTTCCCTTTCGTGCGGAGGGGAGGGGCCGAGCGGCCGAGGGGTAAAGGGTTGACGGGAATCAAAATCAGACATCAGTTCGAAATTGAGGTCGCGGGCGCCCCTTGGGGCGTGGGCGACCGGGTGGGTGCCGGGCTCAGCGGTGTGCGAGGCGCCGAGCGCCGGCCCCCGGGATCAGGACGTCAGGCGCGGCGGATGGTGATGTCGCCCATCGCCGTGCGGGCGCGCACCTTGAGGGTGTCCGCCGACTCGGCCGGCGCCTCGGACTCCGCCAGCGGCTGCCGCACCGACCCCGCCTTCGTCCGTACGTCGAGAAAGGTCGCCGTGGACTGCCGGATGCCGACCTCGATCGAGCCCACGGCCGTCTCCAGGACAGCGGTGCCGCGCGCCAACTCGCCTACGCGCAGGGAGCCGTTGGCACTCTTGAGCGTGACATCCGCCTCCGCGCGCTCGACCGTGACGGAACCGTTCGCCCCCCTCGCCGTCACGTCGCCCCCGACCACTCCGATGTCCGTGGCGCCGTTGGAGTTCTTGACCGTCACCGCGCCCTTGACCTCGCCGAGCCTGATGCCGCCGGACCCGGTGGTGACTTGGGCCGAGCCGCTCGCGCGGCCCAGGGAGATCTCGCCGTACCCCGTGTTCAGCTGGAGGGCGGCCGCCTGTTCGATCTGGAGGTCACCTACGGACGTCTTGATGTCGCAGTCCCCGAGCCTGCCCTCCGTGACCACGTGCGACATCGCGGTGTCGACCCGCAGCTCGGAACCGGCGGGCAGCGTGATCCGGACGTCGATCGAGGAGCCCTTGCTGAACGGGGACCGGTTCTTGGGGCCCTTGACCAGCAGTGAACCGTTCGCGAACTCGACGCGGGTGCGCTCGGCGCCCTTGACGTCCTCGTCCCGGGTCTCGCTGCTGGGGCGTACGTCGACGACCGTCTCGGCGGCGTCCCCCGCGATGACGCGGAGGGTCCCGCTCTCGAAGCCGACGGTGGCGATGATGGGCTTGGGAGTGTCGAAAGTAGGCATGGCTGTCCCGTCCTGGTGGCTAGACGAGCCCTCGGGCTCGGTGTTGTCGGTACCTGAAGTCGTGTCACGCGGTTGGGGCGCGGCCCTCGCGAGGGTCGGTCAGCGCACCCAGCCCGTATAGCCGCCGCCGAAGCCCGGGGCGATCTCCCGGCGGCCGGCGCTCCCGCCGGGCCTGCCGCCGCCCGGCTGGTCAAGCGCGGCGGAGACCGCCCGCACGAGCCAGGCGTTGACCGAGAGGCCCTCGCCGCTCGCGGCCTCTTCGACGCGGGCCTTGAGGTGCGCCGGGAGGCGGAGGTTGACACGGGCCGTGCCGCCCTCGTCCGGGCCGTCCGGCGCGGGGGGCGCGGCGGGCGGCGCCGACGGCGCCATGAGCGCGGCGTACTCCGCCTGGGCGTCGAACGGGCCCCCCGCGGGCGGCGGCGTCACCACGAACTCGGGGTCCAGGCCGCGCAGTCGCAGGTCGACCGAGCCCGGCGCGAGTTCGCTGGTGATCTCTTCCGCGGCGGCGGACAGGGCGTTCAGCAGCGTGAGCCGGGCGGCGGACTCCAGCGGGGCGGTGAGGCGCTCGGCCAGGGCGCGGGCCTCGTCGCCACCGGCTTCGGCGGCGACCGCGAGTTCCTGCCGGAGGTGGTCGACGTATTGCGTGAGGTTCATGACGCCATAGTGGCACCATCGTGGCGCCATTGCAAGCACTGCGAGTGCCAGAAGTGGGCCAGCTACGAGTCTCAGAGTCGGTTTTCGCAGGTCAGGGTGGGCGGCACCCCCATCGGTGGCAATCTGACACCCCGATGGCGTCACCTAGCGCCACTCCGACACCATCCAGCAGATGTTGAATGTTGAACTGAATCGCGCTACATTCGATGTCGTTGAACCTTCAACTGAAGCTCCCCCGTCGGGAGCCATCCCCCAAGGAGCACGTCATGGGTCTCTTCGGCCGCAAGAACGACACGACCGCCACCCCCACCGCCACCGCCACGGCCCCCGTGGTCGACCCCCAGCTCGCCGCGCTGACCGGCGACTACACGATCGACCCGGCACACTCGACGATCGGTTTCGTCGCCCGGCACGCCATGGTCACCAACGTCAAGGGCTCCTTCCTCGACGTCGCGGGCACGCTGCACCTGGACGGCGCCGACCCGTCCCGTTCGACGGCCTCCATCGACGTCAGGATGGACAGCATCGACACGGGCAGCGCCGACCGTGACGGGCACCTGAAGAGCGCGGACTTCTTCAAGACGGAGGAGTTCCCCGAGATGACCTTCCGCTCCACCAAGGCGGAGTTCCTCGGCGGCGACGACTACCGCGTCACCGGTGACCTGACGATCCTCGGCACGACGAAGCCGCTCTCCATCGACCTGGAGTTCAACGGCTCCGCCAAGGACCCGTTCGGCAACGAGCGCGTCGGCTTCGAGGGCAAGGCCGAGATCCTGCGCTCGGCGTGGGGCCTCACCTGGAACGCCGCGCTGGAGACCGGCGGCGGCCTCGTGTC
>NZ_WMBF01000583.1:0-3544 GCF_019400875.1 Streptomyces anatolicus
TGTCTGCACCCTCTCCCCCTCCCCCTCGCCCTCCAGCAGTGAGCTGCTCGCCGGGCAGGTGCTTGCCGAGCTGGAGAAGCTGGAGGTGAGCGTGGAGTCGGTGCGGGTCGCCGACCACGACGTGAAGTCCGGCATCTCGACCGACCTGGGCGACGGCGACGCCTGGCCCGCGCTGCGCGAGAAGGTCCTGGCGGCGGACATCCTGCTGCTCGCCACGCCGATCTGGCTCGGCCACCCTTCGAGCATCTGCCAGCGCGTTCTGGAGCGGCTGAACGCCGAGACCGAGACCGATGACCAGGGCCGCCCGCTGATCCACGGGAAGGTGGCAGCCGTGGCGGTGGTGGGCAACGAGGACGGCGCGCACAAGGTGAGCGCCGACGTCTTCCAGGGGCTCAACGACATCGGCTTCAGCCTCGCGCCGGGAGCCGTCACCTACTGGGTGGGCGAGGCCCAGCAGGGCACCGACTACCAGGATCTCGAGAAGACCCCCGACGCCGTCGCCGACACCACCCGGGCTCTCGCGGCGAACACCGTCCACCTCGCCCGGCTGCTGAGCGAGGCCCCGTACCCGCCCCCGGCCTCGTAAACCTTGACGCCCGGCTCACGTGTCCCCTTATGTATCCGCTCACGTGTCCGCTTACGGTCCACTCACGTGTCCCCTCACGTCCGTAAACGTCCGCGTTGATCCATCAGCAATCGTTTATTGATTGATTCCGATCACCCTGTGCCCCGTCGCTACTCGGGGGAAGACAGGGAACAACCAGTGTCGGATACACGCATACCGGTGGCCGTGCACGCCACCGACCCCCTCAGCCGGGCCGGGGTGATCAGCCACCTCCAGCACCAGCCAAGCGTCGAGCTGGTCGACCGCGCCGGGGACCTCTCGCAGCCGGCCAGGACCACGCACGAAGCGGCGCCGCCGCCGGAGCGGGTCGCCGTCATGCTCGTCGACCGGCTCGACGACCTCGCGGGCACGGAGTTGCGCCGCCTCGCCAGGTCCGCCGAGCAGCGCGTCGTGCTGATCGCGAGCGAGCTGCGCGAGCCGGAGCTGCTGGCGGTCGTCGAGTGCGGCGTACGCGCCATCCTCTGGCGGCACCAGGCGACCCCGCAGAAGCTGCTCCGCGCCGTGCACAGTGCCGCGCGGGGCGAAGGGGAGCTGCCGCCCGATCTCATCAACCGGCTCATGACCCAGCTGGGGCGGCTGCGGCTCTCCGCGCTCGACGGCTCGCCGTCCGCCGGCGGCGCGCTCGTGCCGACGCTCGGCATGGCACCCCGCGAGGTCGACGTGGTGCGGCTGATCGCGGAGGGCCTGGACACCAAGCAGATCTCGGAGAAGCTCGCCTACTCCGAGCGCACCGTCAAGAACGTCCTGCACGCGCTGATGACGCGCCTGCAGCTGCAGAACCGCGCGCATGCCGTCGCGTACGCGCTGCGGGAGGGGTACATCTGATGCCGCCGAGCCACCGCCTCCGCCCGAACGGGCCGGGGGCGTCGACGTGATCCACGAAGTGGACGAAGCGCTGCGGCAGTTGCTGCGCGAGGCGCTTCCCGAAGGGACCGGTGACGTCGTCTTCGAGGCCCCCAACCGCGACTGGGCGGCGCGCCGCAACGCGCCCACCCTCAACTCGTACCTGTACGACATCCGCGAGGACGTGGCCCGGCGCGAGCGCGGTGCCTACGCGGAACGCGGTCCGGACGGCGTGGTGCTGCGCAGACGCCAGCCGCCCCGCTGGTTCCGGCTCTCGTACCTGCTGACCGCCTGGACCAACCGTCCGGAGGACGAGCACCGGCTCCTCTCGGCGGCCCTCGGCACCCTGCTCGCCCATGAACTATTGCCGCCGGACCGGTTGCCGGCCGCGCTCGCCGCGCTGGGGGTGCCGCTGCCGCTGGGCGTCGCGGTGCCGCCGCCCGAGTCCCGGTCCATCGCGGACATCTGGTCGGCGCTCGGCGGTGAGCTGAAGCCGTCCCTGGACGTGGTGATCACCGTGCCGTTCCCGGTGTCGCCGGTGTACGACGTGGCGCCGCCGGTCACCGAGGGCGCGGTCGTCGTGCGCGGCATCGACGGCGAGCCGGGCGACGCACGGCCCCGGCGGATGCGGATCAGGCCGAATAGCGGCAGTGACGGGAAGGGGACGCGGTGAGCGCCGCATCCGAAGGGGTGCTCGCGCTGCTCGACGCGTTGCGCGGGCGGGTGGCGGAGCTGGTCGAGCGGCGTAGCTCCGACGACCCGACGGCGGCGGATCCGCTGCGCGGGCTTTACGTGTCGCCGGAGACGGCGCTGCGGCTCGCGACGGCTCCCCCAGTGGCTCCGGCGCCTCCGCCGGTTCCGGCACCCCCAGTGGCTCCGGCATCTCCGGCGGTTCCGGCCCCCTTCCCCGACGGGGCAGAAGCCAGCGGCCCCATCGGCGAGTTGGCGAAACTCTTCGGCCTCGCCCCGCTGGACCGGCACATCCTGCTGGCCGCCCTCGCCCCCGACGTCGACCGCCGTTTCGAGCCGCTGTACGGGTATCTCAACGACGACGTGGGGCGGCGCAGGGCGACGGTCGCGCTCACCCTCGACCTCGCGGGCACCGGGCCTCACGACCCGGCGGCCCGCGCCCGCTTCCACCCCCGGGCGCCGCTGCGCGCCGGGGGGCTCATCGCCCTGGACGACGAGGACCGGCCGTTGCCCGGGCGCGCGCTGCGGGTGCCCGAGCGAGTGGTGGCGTGGCTGCTCGGGGACGACGCGCTGGACCCGGAACTCATGGGCCCGTCGGTCGAGTTGCTGCCCCCGGCGCGGACGCGCCCCGCCGAGCCCCGGCCGGCGGACCTGTTCGCCGCGCGCCTCGCGGAACTCGCCGCCGAGCGCCCCCTCCTCGTCCATCTGCGTGAACGCAGGGAGGACACCGCCGCCGAACCGGTGATCGCCGCCCTGCGGGCCGCCGGGCTGCCGGTACTGCGCCACCTGCCCCCGGCCGGCGGCACGGAGACCGGCACCGCCCTCGCGCTGGTGCGCGAGGCACGGCTGCGGCGCGCCGCGCTCGTCGTGGCGCCGCTCCCGTCAGAACCCGGCGCCCTGGTAAGGGACTTGGCGACAGGCGACGTACCCCTCGTCCTCATCGGAAGCGAGCCGTACGACCCGGGGTGGGCGCCCGACGCGGGCCTGCTCGCGCTGGACGTACCCCCGCAGGCCGTCATCGACGCGCCACGCGCCTGGCACACGGAACTCGCCCGGCACACACCCCTCGGCGGCCCCGGCCTCGGCTTCGACCTCGGCGAGGCCGTCGCCCCCTACCGGCTCGGCCCCGCCCAGATCCGCCGGGCCGCGCGGGCCGCCGCCGCCCTGGCCGCGTTCGACGGCACCACGCCGACGGCCGCGCACGTCCAGGGCAGCGCCCGTCTGCAGTCCGCGCCCCTCCTCGACAAGCACGCCCGGCGGATCAGGCCCGAGGTCGGCTTCGAAGACCTCGTACTGCCGGAGGAACCCCTCGCCATACTGCGGGAGTTGACACTGCGCGCCCGGCACCGCGACAAGGTGCTCGGCGAGTGGCGGCTGCGCACCGGG
>NZ_WMBF01000584.1:0-3542 GCF_019400875.1 Streptomyces anatolicus
CCTCCCACCCCGCGACGCCTCTCACAGCACCCGCTTGTCCAGCCACTCCGTCAGGTCCTCCTGGACCTCGTCGCGGTTGGTCTCGTTCAGGATCTCGTGGCGCGCGTCCGGGTAGCCCTTCCAAGTGAGGTCCTCCACCCCCACGTACCGGAAGTCCTCCAGGAGTTCGTGGACCAGGCTCATCCGCTGGTTGCAGGGGTCCTGCTCGCCGACCGCGACGTGGATCGGCAGATCGTCGGGCACGCGCGCGAGGTTGCGCGGATCGTTGATCTTGCGCACGCCCCGGACCCAGTCCAGGGAGAGACCCGCCGAGAAGGCGAACCCGCAGCGCTCGTCGGCGGCGTACGCATCGACCTCCTCCTCGTCCCGCGAGAGCCATTCGAAGCCGGTGCGGTGGGTGTACGCGTCGTTGAAGGAGGCGAAGAGGTCGGGGACGTACGAGGAGATCGCGGCGCGGCCGTGCTCGGCGATCTCGCGTTCCAGGCGCGCGATCGAGCCCTCCGGATCGGCACCGGGCAGCGAGCGGAACGTGCCCGTGAGGATCAGTCCCGCGAGGCCGTCCGCGTACTCCTGGGCGTAGTCCCGCGCGAGCATCGAGCCGAGGCTGTGGCCCAGGAGGAAGAACGGGAGCCCGGGGTGCAGGGTGCGCACCTGGTCGCCGATGGCCTTGAGGTCGTCGACGATCGCCCGCCAGCTGTCGGCCTCATCGGAGCCGTCCGCTCCGGAGGTCACGCCGTAGCCGCCGGTGGCCTGCGCGGTGGCGCCGTGCCCGCGGTGGTCGGAGGCGACGACTCCGTAGCCGTGCGCGGCCAGGTGGCGGGCGAACCGGTCGTAGCGCAGGGCGTGTTCCGCGGCTCCGTGCGCGATCTGGACGTAGGCGCGCGGCCTGCCGTCGGCCGGGAGCCAGGTGTACGTGGCGACGGGTACGCCGTCGGCGGCGTTGAGCAGTCCGGCGGTGTAGGTGGCGGCGGAGGGGGTGTCGTCGGCTCGGTCGGACATCGCGCGGGCTCCCTGGGGTGGCTTGCTGGGATCTGCTGCGTTCGGTGTGATCCTCCGCCTCAGCCTCCCCCGCACGCGAAGCCTCATGCCGCCCACGCGCGCGTGGGCGGCGGCGCCGGCGGCGCCGGGCTACTGACTCGTCGCGGACGTCTCGCCGAAGTCCTTGCCGAAGCGCCCGCCGAGGCGTTTGTAGAAGAGGGTCGTCGGGTGGAGGGTGCCGGCCGGGTCCGTCGCGTAGTCGGGGATGGTTCCGGCCCGCGTCCAGCCCGCCCTCTCATAGAGCGCTTCGGCGGGGCTGCCGGTCTCGGTGTCCAGGACGAGGAGGGTCACACCCGCGTCCGCCGCCGCTTCCTCGGCGGCGGACAGGAGGGCGCGGGCGAGGCCCCTCCCGCGCGCGGAGGGGTGGACCATCAGCTTGGCGATCTCCGCGCGGTGGCGGCCGTTGGGCTTGTCGGTGAACGCGAGGCTGACGGTCCCCGTGATTCGCTCCGCGTCGTGTGCGGCCCAGACGGCGAGGCGCCCCTCCTCGACCGCGGGAGCGAGCCCGCGCCACCAGGCGGCCGCGGCGGTACGGTCCAGATCCGCGAGGAAGCCCAGCGAGGCACCGCCCCGCACGGTGTCGGTCAGGAGGCCGGCGAGATCATGCGCGTACGCCAAAAGCCTGTCCGCGTCGAGGCGCGTCGGCGACACGGCGACGGTCACGGCTTCACGACCACGAGCGCGTAACGCACGGCCTGCTCCCCCAGGCAGCGGAAGCGCGACGGGCCCCACAGCCGGTAGCGCAGGCAGTCGCCGGTCCGCAGGGAGTGCGCCTCCCCCAGCACCGTGACCTCCAGGGCGCCTTCGAGCACCCAGATGTGCTGTTCGAGGCCGGGCACGGGCGGTCTGTCGTAGTCGATGTCGGCGCCCGGCTGCAGGCGGCCCTCGACCAGCTCGCCGCGCATCCCGAGGTGCGGCGGCGAGACCGACCAGCGCATGAAGCCTGCCTCGTCGTCCGCCCAGACCGCCTGGTCGACGGCGCGCACCAGCTGCGCGGGCTCGGCCTCCACCTCGCTCAGGAGCTGCGACATGGTCCGTTCGTAGACGGCGCAGAGGCGGTTCAGGAGGGCGGCGGTGGGGCTGATCTCCGCGCGCTCGGCCCGGGACAGGGTGGAGCGGCTGATGCCGCTCAGCTCGGCCAGCTCGCCCAGGGACCAGCCGCGTTCGGCGCGCAGCTCGGACAGTCGGGCGGCGAGGCGCGCGTCGACTCCTTCGTGTTCCATATTCGGCACGATATCCCGCATGTGGGACGCCAGCAAGGGTGACCTGAATCTCTCGGCACCCGGCAGATCTGGATCCCGCCCGGGCGGCCGTGGCCGCGTGGCGTCCGGGCTCAGCTCGCCGCCTCCCCGAGGGCCGTGAGGACGGGCCGGATCAGCGGGTGTTCCTCCGCCCCGCACCGCACCGCCGCGAACACCCGGCGCGTGGGGGCCGCACCTTCCACCGGGCGCACCACCGCGCCCGACACGTCCATGCCGCGCAGCGCCGAGCGCGGCACCAGGGCGACGCCCGCACCGGCCGAGGCGAGCGCCACCACCGCGCGGAAGTCGTCCGACCAGTGCTCCAGGAGGGGCTGGAATCCGGCCTGTTCGCAGGCGAGGACGACCACGTCATGGCAGGGGTTGCCCGCGAAGGGGCCGATCCAGGCGTCCTTGGCCAGCTCGGCCAGCGGCACCCGGTCGGCGTCGGCGAGCCGGTGACCGAGCGGCAGCACCGCGTCGAACGGCTCCGCGTACAGGGGTACGCGCGTCAGGCGCGGGTCGTCCGCGCCGGGCCCCCCTCGGTACTCGACGGCGACCGCGACGTCCACCTGCCGGTCGAGCACCATCGGAAGGCTCGCGTCGCCCTCCGCGTCCTGGACCCGGACCCTGATGCCGGGGGCGGAGACGGCGAGGCGCGCCAGGGCCGGGCCGACGACCAGGCCGATCCCCGTGGCGAAGGAGGCGACGGTGACCGTGCCGGCCTCTCCGGAGCTGTACGCGGCGAGTTCGGCCTCGGCGCGCTCCAACTGGGCAAGGACCGCGTTCGTGTGCGTCAGCAGGATCTCTCCGGCGGCCGTCAGGCGTACGCCGCGCGCCGAGCGGTCGACCAAGCGGTGGCCCGTCTCCTGTTCAAGCGCGGTGAGCTGCTGGGACACCGCGGAAGGGGTGAGGTACAGCGCGGCGGCAGCGGCGGTCACTGTGCGGTGGTCGGCCACCGCTCGGAGGATGTGCAGCCGCCGCGCTTCGATCATGTGCCCGATTCTCCCAAACCGGGGGCCTCGGCCGCACCACCGGTCACGCCCGGGCGAGCGGCGGGCCGGGTCGCCCGGGCCCACCCGCGCCTCCGGTGCCTTCCGCGCCCCAAAATCGGTCGACAGGCGAGGCCGCGAAACCGCACTGTGAGGGCTCCGAGCGATCGCCGACCTACGAGCACCGACCTACGAGCACCGAGCACCGAGCTACGAGCACCGATCACAGTCCTCCACCGCCGACCAGGAGTGTCCTTGGCGACCGAAAGTACCC
>NZ_WMBF01000585.1:0-3535 GCF_019400875.1 Streptomyces anatolicus
CCTCCGGGACCTGGAGACGTCCCGGGGGCGAGGCGGTGCCGATGGCGGGTCAGGAGCTGTCGTCGCCGGTGCGGCGCCGCGTCTTGTAGTAGGCGGTGGCGAGGGTGCCGAGGATCAGTGTGCCGCCGAGGGCGATCTCGTGCAGGTCGAGCCCGCCGAGGCTGCCGCCGACGCCGGCCTTGACGCCCTTGTGGACGGGGTTCTGGTTCGGATACTGCTGCTGGTCGTGATTCTGGTTCGGGTTCTGGTGGTTGTTGCCGTCGGGGCGGCCGGTGGCGATGGTGAGGTCCGTCTTGCCGGTCTCGCCCTTGCAGTCGAACGTCACCTCGTACATCGCCCCCGGCTTGGCGTCCCAGAACACCTTGGCCGTGGTCGAGGCCTGCCCCTTGGGGATGTGGGCGTCGTCGAAGATCCCGGAGGTGACCTTGGTGTCGCCCTCGCAGCCGTCGACGCTGAGGGTGACCTGGCCGCCCGCGGCGACCGTCGAGGGGGTCACGCGGAAGCCGAACGAGGTGATGTTGTTGTTCGTCTCGTCGCGCGTGACGTTCGCCGACGCGGGCGGGATCGTGAGCGTCAGGACGGTGGCGGTGAGCAGAGCTGCCGAAGCGACGCGTATCGCGTGCATGGTGGATCCTCCGGGTCCCCGAGGAGCAGCCGCGGACCTTCTTCCGCTGACGCCTGGAATGCACCTCGATGCCGGAAACGCTAGGTATGCTCCCGTGCCCCCGCGATCGGTGTCGTGCGAACGGGGCAATCCTGTCCGCCGGTCAGGGGAACGGCACGGCGCGGCGCACCGGAGGGGGCGGCTCCGTATGGGAAGGGGCGCGGGGCCGGACGGTGGCGGCGCTCAGCGCCCGCGCGGTTCGGGCCCGCGCGGTTCGGGCCGGGACCCGGGCCGAGGTTACGGCTCGGGCCATACGTGAGGTCCGCCGCGCCACTCGACGAGGTGCGGGTCGTCGAGCTCGATGTCGGCCTCGCCGAGCCCCGCGCGCCGCAGGAACTCCACGAGGTCGCGGTCGCCGTGCGCGACGCCGGCGTCCTGTCCGCGCACGGTGACCCGTCGGCCGCCGTCGGCGGCGGGTGGATGGATGATGATCGGTGACTGCCAGGGCATGGCACCAGAATGCGCCGGACCGGGGCGCGGCGCAGCACGATTCACGGCCATAGGAGTAGGCAGGGTGGGCAGGCATGAGCAGGGGCCATGGCGCGCCCGATGGGACGGGCGTCAGGCGTCGAGACGTTCCGTGTACGCCTCGGTCGGCGGGTAGGGCGAACTCCTTGTCATGCCGACGGACCAGAACCCCGCGGTGCCGGGGACGGCCGTCACGTCGTTCAGGTAGGGGGCCCTCGTCTCGCTCGCCGGGCCCCGGACGACGGTCCAGTCGGCGCCGTCCCTGCGCAAGTACGTACTGCGGCTCTGGTCCTGGTAATTCCACCCCGATATCCAGGCGGCCCGGCCCTGCGCGTCGCCCGCGATCCCGGACAACGCCCCGACGGTGAAGGCGGGTTGCACCCGGGTCCACGCCGTGCCGTCCCAGTGGGCGAGGGCGGGGTTGCCGGGGCGTCCCGGTGGTCCGCCGACGCCCGCCTCGGTGCCCACGGCCCATACGTCGTCCGCGGCGGCCGCGTGCACGTCGGCGATGCCCAGGCGGGCGCCCGCGATCGGGGGCAGCACCGTCCAGGAGCCGTTCCACCGGGCCACGAGACCCGACCAGCCGCCACCCGAGGCCTGGTCACCGCTGACCCAGACCTCGTCCGGTGTGCGCAGGAAGATCCGGTACAGGTTGGCGCTCGCGACCGGCAGCGGGTCGAGCCATCGCCATCGTCCCCCGTCCCCGAGGAGCAGCCGCGCCGCGCCGGCCCGGGTGCCGCAGATCCACACCCGCCGATCGGCGCCGACCGCCACCGAGTCGAGCCGGACACCCGGCTCGCCCCTGCCCGGGAACGTGGCCTCGCGCCAGGTCGTCCCGTTCCAGCGCAGCAGCGGGCTCGCGTTCCCGCTGGGGAGGCCTACGCTCCAGGCCGCGGTGGAGCAGACACCGGCCACGTCGCTCAGGCGGCCGGTGTAGTCCAAGTGCGACAGGTCGCTCTTCGACCAGGTGCTGCCGTTCCAGGACATGGCCAGTGCCCGCGTCTGCGACGACACCGTGAGGTTCTCCTCGCCGACGGCCCAGGCCAGTCCCGGCCCGGCCGCGGCGATGCGGCGCAGCTGTGCGGCCGGGATGCTGCCGGGCGCCGGGACGACCCGCCAGTCCTGTAAGGCCCGCCCGTCCTGGAGCGTGCGCCGGTCCTGCGGGGTTCGCCGGTCTCCCGGCCGGGGCGTCGGCGCGTCGGCCCGGGCCGGGTCCGAACCGAGGGCGATCCCGGAGAGCGCGCCGATCGTCCCCGCCACAAATCCTCTTCGTCTCACCGCTGGTCCCTTCCACGCGGTTCCACTCGGACAGGAGGAACCACCGTGGACCGGCGGCGCACGCGGGACTAGCCACGCAGGTGACAAACCCTCAGCCGTCGAGCCCCGGGAACAGCGCCTTGAACGGTTCCGCGGTCGCCGCGATGCCCCGGCTGTACGGGGCGTCGAAGTCCCAGATGAGGAAGAGCAGGAAGGCGAAGAGGGCGGAGAAGAGACCGGCGAGGATCAGCTCGCGCGGGGTGCGGCGGATCTGCAGCGCGAAGATCATGCCGATCGTCACGAGCCCGCCGATGATCAGCCCGAACCAGACCACGCCGGGCATGGTCGCCCCGACGCTGTCCGCGCGGGCGCTGCGCGCGTCGTCCGCCGCCGCCACCTCGTCGACCAGCGGCTGGTACGCCTGGGCCTCGAAGTCCGACTTCGGTTCGTAGTCGGTGACGTCGTGGCGGATCCGGGCGAGGAGATCGGCGCCGCGGTCGGTGAGCTCACCCTTGTCGGACATGGCGTCCCACTCCGTGGTGACGACATGGCTGACGTAGGTGCGCACATCGGCGCGGATGCGGTCCCGGACGTCCTCCGGGTAGATGCGCGCCCGCTCCGAGATCTCGTGCAGCGCCTGGGCCTCCACCCGCACGTGTTCCTGGGCGGCGCCGCGCGCCTCCCAGACGCCCGCGATGGCGAGGCCGAGCACGATGGCGTAGACGACGCCGATCATCATCGTCATGTACTCGATGACGTCAGGCGTCTCCGACGCGTCGTAGTCCGCGCCGGTCCTGCGGTGCCGCAGCAGTGTCACGACGAGCACGACGCCACAGGCGGCCGCCATCGCGAGGGTGAGAACAAGCCATTCCGACATGGGGACCTCCGGCGGTCAGCGCGGGCGGAGCGCGGCGACGGCGAGCACCGCGGGCGCCGTGATGAGCAGGGTGAGCGAGACGAGGGACGGGCCGCCGCGCGGCGGCCGGTTGCGGGACGGGGCGTGGTACGCCGGATATGTCACGGATGGCGATGGCTTGGTTGTTCTGCTCGGAACGGGACGCTTGGGCTTGGGCGTTGGCTTCGCCGCGGGCGCCGGAGGCGGGGCCGGGGCGAGAGCCGGCTTCGGTGTCACCTTCGGCTTCGGGG
>NZ_WMBF01000586.1:0-3529 GCF_019400875.1 Streptomyces anatolicus
GCCCCGAACCGCCCCACCGCTGCCGGCGTCACCACGGCGGCGGCGAAGAACCCCGCTCCGGAGATCCCCACGGCGAGCCCGAGCAGCGCGAGCCCGTCGGCCTCCGACGACGTCCAGGCGTACCGGCACAGCATCAGGACCATCACCGTCAGCGCGCCGTAGCAGAACCGGAGCACCGTCATCGCGGCCAGCGCGCGGGCCGCCGCGGGGCGCCGGGCCAGGTGCCGTACTCCCGCCCCCAGGCCCCGCGCCGTGCCGGCCAGCGCCTCTTGGAGCCGGGGCCGGGGCCCGGCCGAGTCGGGGTCCGGGCCGAGCAGTTCGCGGGCCATGCGGAGCGAGGCGAGCGCCGCGCAGAGGTACAGGGCGGATCCCAGGAGGACCACCGCCGCGTCCGAGTCCGCCCCCGACAGGCGCACGACGAAGGCGAGAGCGCCGCCCACGGTCGCGGCGAGCGTGCCAGCGGTGGGCGAGAGGGAGTTGGCGATGACCAGGCGCTCGGCGTCCACCACTCGCGGCAGCGCGGCGGAGAGACCGGCGAGGACGAAGCGGTTGACGGCCGTGACGCAGAGGGCGGAGACGTAGAAGAGCCAGTCGGGGACGCCGCTCAGCATCAGCACGGCGGTCAGAGCCGCCAGGGCCGCCCGCAGGAGATTGCCGTGGAGGAAGACCTGCCGGCGTTGCCAGCGGTCCAGGAGGACGCCCGCGAAGGGGCCGATCAGCGAATACGGAAGCAGCAGCACCGCCATCGCGGAGGCGATCGCGCCGGGCGAGGCCTGTTTCTCCGGTGAGAAGACGACGTACGTGGCCAGCGCGACCTGGTAGACGCCGTCCGCGCCCTGGGAGATCAGCCGTACGGCGAGCAGGCGCCGGAAGTCCCGCAGCCGCAGGAGGACGCGCAGGTCACCGACGACAGCCATGGGGCACACCCTCACATACGAGGAGGGTCCCCGGGCGGCATGCCCGGGGACCCTCGACGAGTGACAAGGAGAGAGCTGCTTAGCGCTCGACCTCGCCCTTGATGAACTTCTCGACGTTCTCGTACGCCTCATCGTCGAAGTACTGGACCGGCGGGGACTTCATGAAGTACGAGGACGCGGAGAGGATCGGGCCGCCGATGCCGCGGTCCTTGGCGATCTTCGCGGCGCGCAGGGCGTCGATGATGACACCCGCGGAGTTCGGGGAGTCCCAGACCTCGAGCTTGTACTCCAGGTTCAGCGGGACGTCACCGAAGGCGCGGCCCTCGAGGCGGACGTACGCCCACTTGCGGTCGTCGAGCCACGCGACGTAGTCCGACGGGCCGATGTGGACGTTCTTCTCGCCCATCTCGCGGTCGGGGATCTGCGAGGTGACGGCCTGCGTCTTCGAGATCTTCTTGGACTCGAGGCGGTCGCGCTCGAGCATGTTCTTGAAGTCCATGTTGCCGCCGACGTTGAGCTGCATCGTGCGCTCGAGGCGGACACCACGGTCTTCGAAGAGCTTCGCCATGACGCGGTGCGTGATCGTGGCGCCGACCTGCGACTTGATGTCGTCACCGACGATCGGGACGCCGGCCTCGGTGAACTTGTCCGCCCACTCCTTGGTACCGGCGATGAAGACCGGCAGGGCGTTGACGAACGCGACCTTGGCGTCGATGGCGCACTGCGCGTAGAACTTCGCGGCGTCCTCGGACCCGACGGGCAGGTAGCAGATGAGGACGTCGACCTCGCGGTCCTTGAGGACCTGGACGATGTCGACCGGGGCCTCGGCGGACTCCTCGATGGTCTGGCGGTAGTACAGGCCCAGGCCGTCGAGGGTGTGGCCACGCTGGACCTGCACGCCGGTGTTCGGCACGTCGCAGATCTTGATGGTGTTGTTCTCGCTGGCGCCGATCGCGTCCGCGAGGTCGAGGCCGACCTTCTTCGCGTCGACGTCGAAGGCGGCGACGAACTCGACGTCACCGACGTGGTAGTCGCCGAACTGGACGTGCATCAGGCCCGGGACCTTGGCGTCCGGGTCGGCGTCCTTGTAGTACTCGACGCCCTGGACCAGCGAGGCGGCGCAGTTGCCCACGCCGACGATGGCTACGCGAACCGAACCCATTCCGGTTGCTCCCTGTGTGTTCTCGGTATTCCGGATGAGACCCCGCGGAACGCTGGATCTCACTTGGTGGGGTCATCGGACGGATCCGGCGGCGGGTCGTTCTCCCGCCGCCGGGGCAGGCCCGCCGACTCCCCTG
Organism: Streptomyces anatolicus; assembly: GCF_019400875.1. Taxonomy (NCBI): domain Bacteria; kingdom Bacillati; phylum Actinomycetota; class Actinomycetes; order Kitasatosporales; family Streptomycetaceae; genus Streptomyces; species Streptomyces anatolicus. The sequence goes on from NZ_WMBF01000586.1 coordinate 2,216, forward strand.
ATGTGCTGTCCTGCTGAGCGGAGCTTCGGGGGGAGGGCCGTTGCTGGTCCCGCCCCGCCCGCTCGCTCTCGATGAGCTCGTTCAGCCAGCGCACTTCGCGCTCCACGGACTCCATGCCGTGCCGCTGCAGCTCAAGCGTGTAGTCGTCCAGGCGCTCCCGGGTACGGGCCAGGGAGGCGCGCATCTTCTCCAGGCGCTCTTCGAGGCGGCTGCGGCGGCCCTCGAGCACCCGCATGCGTACGTCCCGCGAGGTCTGCCCGAAGAAGGCGAAGCGGGCGGCGAAGTGCTCGTCCTCATACGCGTCGGGGCCGGTCTGCGAGAGCAGGTCCTCGAAGTGCTCCTTACCTTCCGCCGTCAACCGATAGACGATCTTGGCTCGGCGTCCGGTGAGCGGAGCCGCGAGGGCGTCCTCGGAGGTGCTGCCCTCCTCTTCGATCAACCAGCCGTTGGCGACCAGCGTCTTGAGGCAGGGGTAGAGGGTCCCGTAGCTGAAGGCCCGGAACACTCCCAGCGATGTATTGAGACGTTTTCGCAGCTCATAGCCGTGCATCGGGGACTCGCGGAGGAGGCCGAGGACGGCGAATTCCAGGATGCCGGAGCGCCTGCTCATCTTCGCCTCCCGTCTGCCACGGTCCCTCAGTGCGGCCTTTATGCCGAGCTGATGTATCGACTCGATACATCGAGACGATAGAACGGCGATCCGGCTGATACAAGAGGGGGCACGGTGAACGGCGTCACATCACCGATTCGTAGGAAGTGAGTTGCCTGATTTGGGGTGAACTTCGGCTCTACGAGGGTTTTGACGGTGCGTAGTCTGTGCGCCATGCATGCCACCGGGAACCAAGTGACGCCGGGGCGCGTCGTCGTCCCCGGTGTAGTGCGGGTGAGCGCCGGGACGGGCGCATCCGTACGTCGGGGGGACCGGAACCCAGCCGCCGTTTCCAGGCGCGGACAGCTGCGCCTGCCCGAGGAGTAATCGTTCGATGAGCGAGCACCGTCGCAAACCGCCGCAGCCGCAGGGCGGCGGACGCGCCGCGGCCAGGCGTGGCGCCCCAGGAGCGCCGTCGGGCCGCCGTGCGGCGCCGCGAGATGCCACTGAACCGTCCTCTTCCTCTTACGGGACCTCCCCTGGGACCTCTCATGGGGCTTCCTATGGGGCGCAGGGATCCGGTGCCCCGGACGAGGAGGGCCGGCCCTACGGCGGCCGGGCCGAGGCCCGTCGCGCCGCACAGCGCAGCGGCTCGGTCGGCGCGGGCGGCGGTCGCCGCAGAGCTGCCGAGGCCGCCGGCGGCGGTGGGCGCGCCGGTGGTGGCG
>NZ_WMBF01000587.1:0-3528 GCF_019400875.1 Streptomyces anatolicus
GCCAGGGTGAGGGCGTCGAGGGGGCCTGGCGGCGTGCGGTCAGGGTGTGGGCGTCGGGGGGAGGTGGTCGAGGCGGCGCAGGATCACGCCCTCGCGCAGCGCCCACGGGCAGATCTCCACGCTCTCGCACCCGAAGAGGTCAAGGGCGCCCTCGGCGACGAGCGCCCCGGCGAGCAGCTGTCCGGCCCGGCCTTCGGAGACGCCGGGCAGCTCGGCGCGTTCGCGCGTGGTCATGGCGGCGAGCTGCGGCACCCAGTCCTCCAGGGACTTCCGCTTCAGCTCACGCTGTACGTAGAGGCCCTCCGTCGAGCGGGCCGCACCGGCCAGGCGGGCGAGCTGTTTGAACGTCTTCGAGGTCGCCACGATGTGGTCGGGCGCGCCGAAGCGGGCGAACTCCCCGACCGTACGGGCGATCTGGGCGCGCACGTGCCGCCGCAGCGCCTTCACGTCGGAGGGGTCGGGCGGGTCCGCCGGCAGCCAGGCCGCGGTGAGCCGGCCGGCGCCGAGCGGCAGGCTCACCGCGGCGTCCGGCTCCTCGTCTATGCCGTACGCGATCTCCAGGGAGCCGCCGCCGATGTCCAGGACGAGGAGCTTGCCCGCGGACCAGCCGAACCAGCGCCGGGCGGCCAGGAAGGTGAGCTTGGCCTCCTCCTCGCCGGAGAGCACCTGGAGGTCGACGCCGGTCTCCTCCCTTACGCGGGCCAGGACCTCGTCGGCGTTGGTCGCCTCGCGCACGGCGGAGGTGGCGAACGGCAGTACTTCCTCCACGCCCTTGTCCTCGGCGGCGACCACCGCCTCCTGGACGGTGGCGACCAGCCGGTCGACGCCCTGGGGGCCGATCGCGCCCGCCGGATCGAGGAGTTGGGCCAGGCGCAGGTCGGCCTTGTGGGAGTGCGCGGGCAGGGGGCGCGCGCCGGGATGGGCGTCGACCACGAGCAGATGCACCGTGTTCGACCCCACGTCGAGGACACCGAGTCTCATGGACGGAACGCTACGCCGGATGGGGCGCTCGTCTGGCCTCGGGCGGCCCACCGCCCGCATACCCTGGAGATGTGCCAAAGACGAAAAAGACGAAGGCCGACAAATCGACGAAGTCCGAGGGGCCCAGTAAGCCTGACGACTCCGGTAAGCCCGGTAAGCCCAGCAAGCCCGGCAAGGCGAACAAGGCTGCCAGGACCGACAAGGGTGCCAGGGGCGGCGAGGTGCTGGGCAGGCCCGAGAAGGCCGAGAAGGTGGGCAAGTCCGGGAAGCCCGCGAGGACCGCGAAGGCCGAGCCCGACGAGAAGGGCCTGGACTTCGCCCGCGCCTGGGTGGAGTTCCCCGATCCCGCCGACGACGAGCAGGTCTTCCGCTGCGACCTGACCTGGCTGACCTCCCGCTGGAACTGCATCTTCGGCAGCGGCTGCCAGGGCATCCAGGCGGGCCGCGCCGACGACGGCTGCTGCACGCTGGGCGCGCACTTCTCGGACGAGGACGACGAGAAGCGCGTCGCCGCGTACGTGGAGCGGCTCACGCCCGACATCTGGCAGCACCACGACGTGGGCCGGGAGACCGGCTGGGTCTCCACGGACGAGGACGGCGACCGCCAGACCCGCCCGTACAACGGCTCGTGCATCTTCCAGAACCGCCCCGGTTTCGCGGGCGGCGCCGGCTGCTCGCTGCACATCCTGGCGCTCAGGGAGGGCGTCGAGCCCCTGGAGACGAAGCCGGACGTCTGCTGGCAGCTGCCGGTGCGTCGTACGTACGACTGGATCGACCGGCCCGACGACACGCGGATCCTCCAGGTGTCGATCGGTGAGTACGACCGGCGGGGCTGGGGCCCCGGCGGCCACGACCTGCACTGGTGGTGCACGTCGGCGACGTCGGCACACGGCGCGGGCGACCCGGTGTACGTCACCTACCGCCCCGAGCTGATCGAACTGATGGGCAAGGAGGGGTACGACCGCCTGGTCGAGCTGTGCGAGGAACGCCTCAACGCCCAACTCCCCCTCCTGGCCCCACACCCGGCGGACCCCGTAGCGCGGTAAGAGGGCCGCGCAGGGAGGCCCCGTAAGGGTGCGCGGGCACAGCGCCCCGTAAGGGGCGCGGGGAACTGCGCGACCAGCCACGTCCGGCCGACGGATAACAAGCAACCCGACCCCCGGCGGCGATCAGCCGGGATTCGGACCCTCACCGCCCGGCGGCGAGGACGAGTCCCCCGGCCCGGGATCCGACGGCGTAGGCGCCGGATCCGTAGGCGTGGGCTCAGGGTCAGAAGGCTCAGGGTCGGACGGACCGGGATCGGACGGACCCGGGTCGGAGGGCCCGGGCTCAGATGGGCCGGGATCAGAGGGCCCAGGGCCAGTAGGCCGCGGCTTCGGCCCCGGCCGAGACGGCGGCCGCCCATCCCCGTACCCCTCGATGGAGACGGCCGCGCCCGACGGCGCGATGGCGACCCGGGCGCGCCAGGGCCCGGCCGGCTCCCGGGCGTGGTCGACGTAGACCCGGATGGTGACCGACTCCCCCGGCCCGAGCGTCCCCGCGGAACGGCTCAGATAGAGCCAGGACGCGCTGTCGCTCGCGGACCAGCGGACCGGCGAACCACCGGACGCGGTCAGTGTGATGAGCGTCGTGTCACCGCTGGGCCGCGCCGCGACGGTGAGGCGCCCGGGGCCCATGGACGAGCCGGACGGGGGCCCGCCGCCGCTGATGACCTCTACGGAGACGTCCGGTGAGCGGCCGCCCGTGGTGAAGCGGTGCTCGGGGCCCTTGCGGGCGTTGCCCGCGTTCTCGTAGTCACGGGCGCGGTCGCCGCCGAGGCCGTCGACGCCGTCGCTCGCGGTGACCGAGCTGCCGTCGTGGCCCTCTCCGGTGAGCGGCGCTCCGCGGTACGCGGCCCAGAGGGCGAGCACCGGGGCGGCCACCACGGTGGCGACGACGGTCGTGGTGACGGCACGCGCGCGCAGGCGGTCGCGGCGCGCGGCGTGGTCCTTGGGGTCCATCGGGAAACCGCGCCGGTCGTAGCGGGGGTGGGCGCCCCGCGCGCGTGGGACGTGCGCCATGGCGAGGGGCAGGGCGTCGCGGGGGGCCTCGACGACGGGGAGTCTCGCGGGGCTGACGGCCGTGCCGGGCCAGGCGCCCGCGCCCGCGCGCTCGGCGGTGCGGCGGCAGCGCGGGCAGTCGTCGACGTGCCGGACCAGCTCGCGGCGCAGGGCCGCGCCGAGCAGCACCTGATTGTCGCCGGTGAGGCGGGCGACGATGGGGCAGCTGCCGGTCTCCACGACGGCGAGGGCCGCGCGGGTGCGCTCCACCTCGCAGGCGGCGGAGGCGAGCAGGCCGCGCGCCTTGGCGAGGTCCATGCCGAGGACGGCGGCGACCTCGGCCGGGGCGAGCTGATGGCGTACGGCCAGTTCGAGGGCCTCGCGCTGCTCGGGGGTCGTGCCGGCGGCTTCGGGCCAGGCCAGCTGGGCCAGTTCGCGGTGCCGCCGCAGCTCGGTCTCTTCCGGGGTGGGGACGGGGGTGCTTGAGCCTGCCGGGTCGGAAGGGGCG
>NZ_WMBF01000588.1:0-3526 GCF_019400875.1 Streptomyces anatolicus
GCCAAGGGCCACGCCCCGGCACCGGCCCCCGCCGACGACCACGACGCCCTGCTGCGCCGCCTGCGCGAGCTGGGGGAACTGCACAAGGCCGGCATCCTCACGGACGAGGAGTTCACCACGGCCAAGCAGGCGGTCCTGCGCCGCATGTAGGCCACCCGACCCCACTTTCCGGCGCGCACCTGCCCGATTCCGGGCAGGATTCTTGCGAAAGCAGGCAAGATCCCTCAGGATCAGCAGACATGCACGACGACCTGGTGGACCACCTCACCCGCAGCACCCCGCTCCAGCGGGGCGAAGCGCTGCGGGTCATCCAGGACGTGCTCGCCTACTTCGACGAGACGACCGAAGCGTTCGTCCGTCGCCGCCACCGCGAACTGCAGGGTCAGGGTCTGCTGAACGCGGCGATCTTCGAACAGATCTCGGCGGAGCTCGCATACCGCGCGGTGGCGCCGCCGGAGCTGACCCTCCGGCAGCTGCGCCGCATCATCTACGGCTAGGACACCCTCTATGTGTGGAATCGTCGGTTATATCGGCAAGCGTGACGTTGCCCCGCTGCTCCTCGAAGGCCTCCAGCGCCTGGAGTACCGCGGCTACGACTCGGCGGGCATCGCCGTCAACAGCCCCAAGGCCCCGGGCCTGAAGACGGTCAAGGCCAAGGGCCGCGTCCGCGACCTGGAGGCCAGGGTCCCCGCCCGCTTCAAGGGCACCACCGGCATCGCCCACACCCGCTGGGCCACCCACGGCGCCCCCTCCGACGAGAACGCCCACCCGCACCTCTCGCAGGACGAGAAGGTCGCCGTCGTCCACAACGGCATCATCGACAACGCCTCGGAGCTGCGCGCCAAGCTCGTCGTCGACGGCGTCGAGTTCCTCTCCGAGACGGACACCGAGGTCCTCACCCACCTCATCGCCCGCTGCCAGGCGGACACCCTCGAGGAGAAGGTCCGCGAGGCGCTGCGCCACATCGAGGGCACGTACGGCATCGCCGTCCTGCACGCCGACTTCCACGACCGCATCGTCGTCGCCCGCAACGGCTCGCCGGTCGTCCTCGGCATCGGCGAGAAGGAGATGTTCGTCGCCTCGGACGTCGCCGCGCTCGTCTCCCACACCCGCCAGGTCGTCACCCTCGACGACGGCGAGATGGCCACCATCAAGGCCGACGACTACCGCACGTACACCACCGAGGGCTCGCGCACGACCGCCTCGCCGACCACCGTGGAGTGGGAGGCCGAGTCGTACGACATGGGCGGCCACGACACGTACATGCACAAGGAGATCTTCGAGCAGCCCGACGCGGTCGACCGCGTCCTGCGCGGCCGCATCGACGACCGCTTCTCCACCGTGCACCTCGGCGGCCTGAACCTGGACGCGCACGACGCCCGCAAGGTGCGCCGCGTCAAGATCCTCGGCTGCGGCACCTCGTACCACGCGGGCATGATCGGCGCCCAGATGATCGAGGAGCTGGCCCGCATCCCCGCCGACGCGGAGCCCGCGAGCGAGTTCCGCTACCGCAACGCGGTCGTGGACCCCGACACCCTCTACATCGCGGTCTCCCAGTCCGGTGAGACGTACGACGTACTCGCCGCCGTCCAGGAGCTGAAGCGCAAGGGTGCCCGCGTCCTCGGCGTCGTGAACGTCGTCGGCTCCGCGATCGCCCGCGAGGCGGACGCGGGCGTGTACGTCCACGCGGGCCCGGAGGTCTGCGTCGTCTCCACCAAGTGCTTCACCAACACCACCGTGGCCTTCGCCCTGCTCGCCCTGCACCTCGGCCGCATCCGCGACCTGTCGGTCTCCGACGGCAAGCGGATCATCGAGGGCCTGCGGAAGCTGCCCGGCCAGATCTCGGAGATCCTCAAGCAGGAGGACGAGATCAAGAAGATCGCCAAGAGCTACGCGGACGCCCGCTCGATGCTCTTCATCGGGCGCGTACGCGGCTACCCCGTCGCCCGCGAGGCCTCCCTGAAGCTCAAGGAGGTCTCGTACATCCACGCCGAGGCCTACCCCGCCTCCGAGCTGAAGCACGGCCCGCTCGCCCTCATCGAGCCCGCCCTGCCGACCGTCGCGATCGTCCCGGACGACGACCTCCTGGAGAAGAACCGCGCCGCGCTCGAGGAGATCAAGGCCCGCAGCGGCAAGATCCTCGCGGTCGCGCACCAGGAGCAGGAGAAGGCCGACCAGACGATCCTCGTCCCGAAGAACGAGAACGAGCTGGACCCGATCCTGATGGGCATCCCGCTCCAACTCCTCGCCTACCACACGGCGTTGGCGCTCGGCCGGGACATCGACAAGCCGCGCAACCTGGCGAAGTCCGTCACCGTCGAGTAGTCCACCGGGTCACCGGGTCACCGGGTCAGAACATGCGAACGGCTCCCCGCGCGTGCCACCAGCGCACGGGGAGCCGTTCCCTCAAGGGCCGGGGTCGCCCATTACCCCGACCCGCGCCCGCTGCGGCCGGCGGCCGTCACCCCCCGGCCGGCAGGGCGACGTGCCGACGGCCTGTATGTACCCTTCGCAGCGCCACGGGGCACCTCTACGCACGAGTAGATTCGTCTGCCGGGATTACGGGATGACGCTTACGGGATGACGATGACGGGCCGCTGCGCCCGCCGCGCGAGCCGCCCCGCCACGGAGCCGAAGATGCGGCCGACGATGCCGTGCGTGGAGCCGACGACGATCGCGTCCGCGCTGTACTCCCGGCCGACCTCCTCCAGCTCGTGGCAGATGTCGCCGCCGCGCTCGACGAGGATCCAGGGCACCTCGGCCAGATAGTCCGCACAGGCCAGTTCGAGCCCCAGCACCTCGGTGCGGTGGTCCGGCACGTCGACGAAGACCGGCGGCTCGCAGCCCGCCCAGACGGTGGTGGGCAGCCGGTTGGCGACATGCACGATGATCAGGCCGGAGCCCGACCGGTGGGCCATGCCGATGGCATATGCGAGAGCCCGCTCACTGGAGGTCGAGCCGTCGAAGCCGACGACGACACCGTGCCGGAAGGCGGGATCGCAAGAATGACGTGGTTCTTCCGCCGCTCGGGGGGTCGCTGACGGATCGGCGACCTGCCGCTTGCGGTCCGCGGGTTCGGAGTATTCGTGACCGGCCATGGGTGTCTCGGCGAAGGAGTCCTCTGTGGGAGGGTCTGCTTGTTCAGACGCTGCGAAAGCTCAGGACCTGGAAGGTCGTCGGTTCGGACCCGGAAGGTCGTCCGGGAATCATCTTCCCAACCCCATACCCCCAAGGGTACGGCGACACTCCTCTCCTGCCCAGAGCCTGCGCAGAGCCCGCAGGGGCCCGCGCCGGGCCGCGCACAGGGCCCCCCGGCGTTCACCGGAGCATGCATGAGCCTCGCCCGTATGGCAATGGTTGCTGCCTCCTACAGGTGGTTTGCGCACCCGTCCGGGACCTGTCCGGGACCCGTACGGCGCCCACCCGGCGGCACGCCAGTGACCGGCCGCCCGACCGCGCGTTGAACCCCCGTACGCCACCGCCACAGGGAGCACGCCGTGCCAGGAACCCCGACCGCGTCCCCACC
>NZ_WMBF01000589.1:0-3517 GCF_019400875.1 Streptomyces anatolicus
GGACGGGAGCGGGGTTAGGGGTTGGGGCGGAGGCGGTTCGATTACGCAGATCGCGTCCATCGAGGGGTCCCGCCCCGCGCCCGGCCACGCCCACTACAGCGCGTCGAAGGCGGCCCTGATTATGTTCGCCCGCTCGGCCGCGCTGGAGTACGGGGAGCGGGGCATCCGCGTCAACAGCGTCTCCCCCGGCCTCATCGACCGGCCCGGCCTCGCCGAGGAGTGGCCGGAGGGCGTGGAGCGGTGGGGAAGGGCAGCACCGCTCGGCCGACTCGGACGCCCCGAGGACGTCGGCAGCGCGTGTGTATTCCTCGCGTCGGACTCGGCGTCGTGGATTACGGGGGTTGACCTGGTGGTTGATGGTGGGGTGGGGGCGGCGCCCGGGTGGTAGTCCGGGTCCGCTCGGTGAGCCGGGGTTGCCTGGCCGTTTGGCCGCCGGAGGGCCGCCCGCCCAGGCGGCGCCGATGGTAGGTGCCCGGGCCCGGGGCCGCGTCAGTGGTTCAGGTAGGCCAGGACCGCCAGGACCCGGCGGTTGTCCGTGTCCGAGGGGGGCAGCCCGAGCTTGGGGAAGATGTTGCCGATGTGCTTGGCGACCGCCTTCTCCGAGATGAACAGCGCCTCCGCGATCCCCGCGTTCGAGCGGCCCTGCGCCAGACACTCCAGGACCTCCCGCTCGCGGCCCGTGAGCGCCGCCATCGCGGTGTCGCGGGCCTTGCGGACCAGGAGCTGGGAGATCACCTCGGGGTCCATGGCCGTACCGCCCCGGGCGACCCGTTCGATCGTCCCGATGAACTGCGCGCCGTTGGAGACCCGGTCCTTCAGTACGTAGCCGACCCCCTCGGAGCCGGTGGCCAGCAACTCATGGGCGTACAACGGTTCCACGTACTGGGAGAGCAGCAGCACCGGCAGGCCCGGCACGCGGCCGCGTGCCTCCACGGCCGCGCGCAGGCCCTCGTCGCTGAAGCCCGGCGGGAGCCGGACGTCGACGATCGCGACGTCCGGCCGCAGGTCCATGAGCGCGGCGAGCAGCTCGGGGCCGTTGTCGACGGCCGCGGCGACCTCGTGCCCGAAGGCGGTGAGGAGGCGGGCGAGGCCGTCCCTCAGCAGGAAGTGGTCTTCGGCGAGGACAACGCGCACGGCACCTCCAGCGTCACCGTCGTCGGGCCGCCGAGCGGACTGCTCACGGTGAGCACGCCGTCGAAGGTGGCCAGCCGCTGTTCTATGCCGCGCAGGCCGGTTCCCCGGGTGGCATCGGCGCCGCCGCGGCCGTCGTCGGTGACCTTGATGCGGAGAGTGCCTGGGGTGGTGAGGCCCGGCTCGTGGCTGATGTCGACCCGGGCCCGCCCGGCCCCCGAGTGCTTCGCGGCGTTGGTCATCAGCTCCGAGACCGCGAAGTACGCGGCCGACTCCACCGGTGGCTCGGGGCGCGCGGGCAGGTCGGCCCGGACCTCGGTCCTGAGCGGGCTGATCAGCGCCAGGGAGCGTACGGCGTCGGCGAGGCCGCGGTCCGCGAGGACCGGCGGGTGGATCCCGCGGACCAGGTCGCGCAGTTCCTGAAGGGCCTTCGTGGAGTTCTCGCGGGCCTCGGCGAGGAGGGCGCGCACGGCCTCGGGGTTCGATTCGAGCAGGTGCTCGGCGGCATCGAGCGTCATGCCCATCGCCACCAGGCGGGCCTGGGCGCCGTCGTGCAGATCGCGTTCGATGCGGCGGATCTCGGCCATCTGCGTGTCGACGGCGGCCGTACGGGTCGTGGTGAGGTGGTCGATGCGGTGTGCCATCTCGGCCATCTCCGCGCGCAGTTCGTCCTCGCTGGGGGCGAGTATCGCCCGCAGGTAGCGCTCGTGGAGACTTACGGCCCTGGGCGCGGCCCAGCGGAACGCGAGCGGGAACTGAAGGGCGCCGAGTACCCCCGCGAGGGCGGCCGTCGGCCAGTTCTGGACCGGGATGAACAGGTACCAGATGCTGTCCCACTCCTGGGAGAGCCGCACCCCGAAGACCGCGGTGACCAGCCCCCATACCCCGCTGAGGACGAGCGCGAGGGGGGCGAAGGCGATCAGTCCGCCGACGTACGGGTGGAGGTTCGCCCACCGCCAGTCCCGCCACACCTGGCCCTCCCTGCTCGCCAACTGGGCGCGCAGGGCCGGGCCCTGGTCCGTCGTCTGCAGCTCGCGGTAGGGGGCAGGAAAGTCCCGGCCCGACCACTCCTCGGCCAGCTGTCGCTGCCGGTCGGCCAGTTTCCGTACGTTCTTCACGGCCCTCGGGAGCAGTTTGGCGCGGAGGCCGCTCATGAGGAAGAGGTGGGCGTGGGTGGTCCAGAGCGAGACCCAGAGGGCCCGCAGGGACAGGGCCCACAGGAGCAGGGAGCGGGTGAAGGCGCCGGCGTGTGCGGAACTTCGCGTCGGGTGCGCCTTCTTCAGCCCCGGTGGGCGTGGTTGTGGCTGTGGTTGTGTGTCCGTGGTGGTGGGCATGGTGATCCCCCTGTGTTCCCCGTGAGGCCTGTTCGCCTTGTTCCGTATGTCTCTGATCTGCGGGTTCGTACGGCCGTGGGGTTCATTATGGGGCGGTCACCGGGCAGAAGTCGGTGGTGAAAACTCCCCTCTTCGCGGGGGCTTCGCCGAGGCCGTGAGGGTCAGGCGTGGGGCGCGGTGACGCGGGTCAGCCAGGCGCGGACCGCCGCGTTGAACTCGGCGGGCCGTTCCAGGTTCGGCAGGTGCGCGGCCGACTCGACGACGCTCAGTACGGAGTCGGGCAGCGCGGCGTGCATGGCCTCGGCGTCGGCGACCGGGGTGTAGGTGTCGTCGCGGCCCACGACCACGAGGGCCGGCACGGCGGCCCGCGTCAACAGGGCTCGGTAGTCGGGGCGTTCGGCCCGGCCGCGCAGGGCGGCGGCCGCTCCCTCGGGCGGGGCGGCGAGCATCATGCGGTGGACGTACGCGGACGCTTCCTCGTTGTACGGCGCCACCATCTTGTCCCGCACCTCGTCCGCGTACCCCTTCATGCCCTCGGCGAGCAGCCGGTCCGCGAGGGAGTTGCGGGCGGCCTTGCCCTCCGGGGTCTCGGCGGCGGGGAAGGTGTCCGCGAGGAGGAGGCCTGTGACGCGCTCCGGGAACAGGCGGTAGCACTCCATCGCGATCTGGCCGCCCATGGAGAGGCCGCCGAGCGCGAACTCCCTTACTTCCAGGTGGTCCAGGAGCGCGGCAAGGTCCTCGGCGAAGGCGGCGATGTCCGTGGTGCCGGGGACGACGGTCGACGCGCCGTAGCCGCGGAGGTCGGGGGTGATGACGCGGTGGGTCGCGGCGAAGGCCTCGCGCTGCGGGGTCCACATGGAGCGGTCGAAGGGGTGGCCGTGGAGGAGTACGAGGGTGGGGCGGGGCCCAGCTTGTGGTTCGGGCTCGCCTGTGTCGTCGTAAGCGATGGTGACGCCGTTGAGCTGTGCGGTTGCCATGGGAGGAGGCTAGGTCGGGTCAACTGTCCGGTGCAATAAGATCTTTGCTCTCGGTGCAATCGGGGGCGTGGGTGG
>NZ_WMBF01000059.1:0-21969 GCF_019400875.1 Streptomyces anatolicus
GTCGAGGACCGGGGCGCCCACGACGACGGCGTCGGCGCCCGAGGCGAGCGACGCCAGGATGTCCGCGCCCCGGCGGACACCGCCGCTCAGCAGGACGGGGCAGCGGCCCGCCACGGTCTCGGCGATCTCCGGGAGCGCGTCCAGGGCGGCGGCCACGATCCCGTCGGCACCCGCGTCGAGGGCGCGCCGCGCCTCGGTCGCGCTGCCGATGCCCGCGACCAGCAGCGGCAGCGCGGTGACCGAACGCAGCCAGGCCACGTCGGACCAGTCGGCGCGGGTGCGAAGGAGGGTACGTACGTCGTCGAAGGGGCCCCGCGCGGCCGGGCCGACGGCGCCAGGGCGGGCGCCGCCCGAGCCGGAGGCGGTGGCGTCCAGTTCGGCGGGGGCCGCGACGCGCCGGGCACGTACGTCGTCGCGGTCGCCGAGCGCGAGGAGCAGCGCCCCGAACCCGGCTTCCTCGGCACGCCCGGCGATGTGCCGTGCCGTCTCCCGGTCCTGGAACGCGAAAGTCCGCAGCCACGGGGGGATGTCGGCGGCCGAGGCGAGTTCGGCGAAGGTCCGCTCGGCGAAGGCGCTCACCACGGACGGTAGCCCGGCCGCCGCGGCTGCCCGGATGACGGCGAGTTCGCCGCCGGGCCGTGCCGGGGCGTCGAGCGGGCCGACGACGAGCGGCGCCACCCAGCTCCGGTCGAGGACCTTCACGGTCGTCTCGGGCGAGACGGCGTCGGACTGCCCGCCCTGGCGCAGGCCGATGCGGTCGAAGTCGCCGCGGTTGGCGACGGCCGCGCGGTCCTCGGTGGAGGAATTGCCCGGCACACAATCATCGGCGATCTGTTCCGCCATGGATTTCCCCCAGGCGTTCGGCGATTCGGCGGTTCTGCGGTTTCGACGGTTCTGCGGTTCTGCGGTTCTGCGGTGACGGTTCTGCGGTTGGGCGGCGGTTCGGCGCTTTGTGAGGATTCGGCAGTCCGCGCTCAGAGTCACACAAATCCCGACGGTCCAACAACATCGTCCAACCGTTCGTTACGCGCACTTGGACGTGCCGGGTCCCCTACGACGTCCCAGCCCTCGGCACCGAGCACGTCCGCCAGCTTGTCGGCCGTGCGGGCCGGGACCGTGAACCGCACGGTGAGGCCCGCGCCGGCGGCGGCCGTCTCGACGGCGGCGTCCTCCGCGGTGACGCCGAGGTCCGCGACGGCGGCGAGGAGCCGCGCCAGTTCCCCGGGACGCTCCGCGACGGCCACCCGCACGCCGCGGCTCTCGCCGCCCCCGGGCCCGGGGAGCTCCGCGAGGCCCGAGATGCCCCGGTCGAGCAGGTCCACCAGGGCCCGCATGCCGAGGTCGCGGTCCGCGCCACCGGGCCGGGCGAGCGCGTCGAGCGCGGGGACGAGCCGGGACAGATCGGTGTGCAGATCCTTCAGGACGCCCGCGACGGCCGGGGCGTTGGCCTGGAGGATGTCGCCCCACAGCCGGGAGTCGCCGCCGGCGATCCGGGTGGCGTCGCGCAGCCCCTGCCCCGCGACGCGGGAGAGACCTTCAGGGCCCTCCCGCAGCCGGGCCGCGATCAGGCTTGCCATCAGATGCGGCATGTGGGAGGTGACGGCCACGGCGGCGTCGTGGTCCTGACTGCGCATCACGACGGGGACGGCGTCGCACAGGGCGACCAGTTCCAGGGCCCGTTCGAAGGCGTCGTCCGAGGCGAGCCGGGACGGCGTGAGCACCCAGTTGCGGTCCCGGAACAGCTCGGCGCGGGCGGCCAGCGGACCGGAGCGCTCCCGGCCCGCCAGGGGGTGGCCGCCGATGTACCGGGCCGGGTCGGGGGCGCCGCGCAGCACCGCCTGTTCGGGCCCGGCCTTCACGCTCGCCACGTCGGTGTAGGTCCGCGCGAGGCCCCGTTCCTGCGCCTCGGTGAGGACGGCGCCCACCTGGCTGGGCGGGACGGCGATCACGGCCAGGTCGACGGTCTCCCCGGGGGCGCGCGCAAGGCCGGCGCCGAGCGCGGCGGCCGTCCTCGCGGCGGCGGGGTCCCGGTCGGTCAGGAACACCGTCACGCCCCGCCCGCGCACGGCGAGCGCGACCGAGGTTCCGATCAGACCCGTGCCGATGACGGTCATGGTGCGCATCACTGAACATCACCCGTTCGAAAGGCCAACGACCATTAACCGAAAGGCCGCTCACTTTATTCTGGACGGTTCGAATCGGCAAAGACGGTCCGTCCATTTCCTTTGTAGCCAGACGAGAGAGCGGGCTCGTAGAGTCCCCCGGAAACTCATTTCTCTCCGGATCTGGAGACATTCATGAGCGGAATATCGGAACCCGCGAACACCGAGAAGGTCGAGAACGCCGGGAAGGCGCTGGCGGACCTGTCGATCGACTACGTGGAGATGTACGTCGAGGACCTGGAGCGGGCGACGGCCTCCTGGGTCGACGGCTACTCCTTCACCGTGGTCGGCACGAGCACGTCCGCGGAGCACCGCGGTGTCGCGCTCCGCCAGGGGCATATCACTCTCGTCCTCACGCAGGCGACGTCGGACCAGCACCCCGGGTCGGCGTACGTGGCGGCGCACGGTGACGGTGTCGCCGACATCGCCCTGCGCACCGCCGATCCGGAGGCGGCCTTCCACGCGGCGCTGGCGCGTGGCGCCCTGGCGCACCGGGCCCCGGAACGGCACTCGGGTGACGGCCCCGCGGTCAGCGCGGCGCTGCGCGGCTTCGGCGACGTCGTCCACACCCTGGTGCGGCGCGCTCCCGGGGAGGGCCCTGGCCTTCCGGTCGGCTACGTCCCGGCCCCGGCCACGGGCGGCGAACCGGCCGCGGACGCCGGTCTGCTGGAGCTGGACCACGTCGCGGTGTGCCTGCAAGCGGGCGATCTCGGTCCGATGGTCGACTACTACCGCGACGCCCTCGGCTTCCGGGACATCTTCCAGGAGCGCATCACGGTCGGCGCCCAGGCGATGGAGTCGACGGCGGTGCAGAGCCTGTCGGGCACGGTGACGCTGACGCTCATCGAGCCGGACACATCCGCCGCGAGCGGGCAGATCGACGAGTTCCTCAAGAGCCACCAGGGCGCGGGCGTCCAGCACTTGGCGTTCTCCGCGGCCGACGCGGTGGAGTCGGTGCGGGCCCTGTCGGGGCGGGGCGTCGGCTTCCTGCGTACGCCGTCGTCGTACTACGACCTGCTGGGCCGGCGCGTCTCGCTGAGCGCGGAGCGGCTCGAGGACCTGCGGGCGACGAACGTACTGGCGGCGGAGGACCACGACGGTCAGCTCTTCCAGATCTTCACGGCCTCGGCCCATCCGCGGGGCACGCTGTTCTTCGAGATCATCGAGCGCCAGGGCGCCGAGACCTTCGGCAGCGCGAACATCAAGGCGCTCTACGAGGCGGTGGAGCTGGAGCGGACGAAGCAGCGTGGATTCCACCAGCGCTGACGGGGCGGACGAGGCGGCGCGGCTCCCGGCCGACGCCCTGTGTCTCGCCGACGTGGAGCGCGCCGCGGCCGCGGTGCTCCCCGCCGACGTGCGGGACTTCCTCTCCGGGGGCAGCGGCGCCGAGACCACGCTCGACGCCAACCGCACCGCCCTGGACCGTGTCTTCGTCGTCCCGCGCGTCCTGCGGGACGTGTCGCGGTGCACGACGGAGACCACCCTGCTGGGGCGTCCGGCCCGGCTGCCCCTGGCGGTCGCGCCGGTCGCCTATCAGCGGCTCGTGCACCCCGAGGGCGAACTGGCCGCCGTCCGGGCGGCGCACGCGGCGGGGGTGCCGTTCACCGTCAGTTCCCTCAGCAGCGTCCCGGTCGAGCGGCTCACGGCGACCGGCGCGGTGGTGTGGTTCCAGCTGTACTGGCTGCGGGCGAGCGGCCACGCCTTCGACCTGGTCGGCAGGGCCGAGGACGCCGGCGTGGAGGCGATCGTGCTGACCGTCGACGTGCCGTGGATGGGGCGGCGGCTGCGGGACATGCGCAATCGGTTCGCGCTGCCGGACCATGTGCGGGCCGCCCACCTCTCCACGGGCCCGTCCGCCGCGCACCGGGCTCCCGACGGGCCCGCGTCCGCGCTGGCCGTGCACACCGGCGCCGCCTTCTCCGCCGCCCTCACCTGGTCGTCGGTGGCGGCGCTGCGGGAGCGTACCCGGCTGCCGCTGGTCCTCAAGGGCGTGCTCGCGGCCGAGGACGCGGTGCGCGCCGCCGAGTGCGGGGTGGACGCCGTGGTGGTCTCCAACCACGGGGGCCGCCAGCTGGACGGCGCGGTCCCGAGCGTGGACGTGCTGCCGGGGATCGTAGCGGCCCTGGGCGGCCGTTGCGAGGTCTTGCTGGACAGCGGCGTCCGCAGCGGTACGGACATCCTGCGGGCGCTGGCTCTGGGTGCTCGCGGCGTCCTGGTCGGCCGCCCGCCGGTCTGGGGCCTCGCCATGGGCGGGGAGGCGGGGGCGCGGCGGGTCCTGGAACTCCTCGCCGATGAACTCCGCGACGCGCTGGGTCTTGCGGGCTGCGCGGACGTCGCCGCCGCCGCGGAGCTGCGTACGGTTCACCACCCTCTGCCGCCACGCTGACGGGCGGAGCCGCCCGGGGTAGAACTGGTGTGCCCAGCTTCTGGCGCCCGGCGCCTGGTGCCCACAACTGGCGCCTGGTGCCCGGCTCCGATGAGCAGTGCTCGCGACCGCGACCCGGCGCCGGGTGCGCCCACCCGGCTCGCGTCCGGGCCCACGGCCTAGAATCGTGGGGTTTGTCCCCGAGCCGCGTACGGAGCCAGCCCATGCACAGCCCCCATGATCCTTTCGTACGCGTCCGGGGCGCCCGGGAGCACAATCTCCAGGGCGTCGACGTGGACATCCCGCGCGATGTCCTCGCGGTCTTCACCGGCGTCTCCGGTTCTGGGAAGTCCTCGCTCGCCTTCGGGACGATCTACGCCGAGGCCCAGCGGCGGTACTTCGAGTCCGTCGCGCCGTACGCCCGGCGCCTCATCCACCAGGTGGGCGCGCCGAAGGTCGGGGAGATCACGGGGCTGCCGCCCGCGGTCTCCCTCCAGCAGCGCCGCTCGGCGCCGACCTCGCGCTCCTCCGTCGGCACGGTCACCACCCTGTCCAACTCCCTGCGGATGCTCTTCTCGCGCGCGGGCAGCTACCCCGAGGGCGCCGAGCGGCTCGACTCGGACGCCTTCTCGCCGAACACCGCGGCAGGCGCCTGCCCCGAGTGCCACGGCCTCGGCCGGGTCCACCGCACGAGCGAGGAACTGCTGGTCCCCGACCCCTCGCTCTCCATCCGCGAGGGCGCGATCGCCGCCTGGCCCGGCGCCTGGCAGGGCAAGAACCTCCGCGATGTCCTTGACACCCTCGGCCACGACGTGGACCGCCCGTGGCGTGAGCTGGACGCGGCGGACCGCGAGTGGATCCTGTTCACGGACGAGCAGCCGGTGGTGACCGTGCACCCGGTGCGCGAGGCGGGCCGGATCCAACGCCCGTACCAGGGTACGTACATGAGCGCCCGGCGCTATGTCATGAAGACCTTCTCCGACTCCAAGAGCGCGACGCTGCGCGCCAAGGCCGAACGGTTCCTGGCGAGCGCGCCCTGCCCCGCGTGCCACGGGAGCAGGCTGCGGCCCGAGGCGCTCGCGGTGACCTTCGCGGGCCGCACGATCGCCGAACTCGCCGCGCTCCCCCTCTCCGAACTGGCCAAGTTCCTTGAGAGCGGGGCGAGTTCGTCGGACTCGGCGCGTGTCCTCACCGAGGACCTGCTGGCCCGCATCGCGACCGTCACCGAACTCGGCCTCGGCTACCTCAGCCCCGACCGCGCCACACCCACCCTCTCCGCGGGCGAACTTCAGCGTCTGCGGCTCGCGACGCAGCTGCGCTCGGGACTGTTCGGTGTGGTGTACGTCCTGGACGAGCCGTCGGCGGGCCTCCACCCGGCGGACACCGAGGCCCTGTTGACGGTTCTCGACCGCCTCAAGGCGGCGGGCAACTCCGTCTTCGTCGTGGAGCACCACCTCGATGTCATGCGCCACGCGGACTGGCTCGTCGACGTCGGCCCGCAGGCCGGTGAGCACGGCGGGCGGGTGCTGCACAGCGGCCCGGTGGCCGAGCTGGCAGGCGTCGGGGAGTCGGCGACGGCCCGCTTCCTCTTCGACCGGGCACCGGCTCCGGAGCGCGAAGTACGCACTGCCCGGGGCTGGTTGAAGGTCGGCCCGGTCACCCGGCACAATCTGCGCGGCGTGAGCGCCGAGCTGCCGCTGGGCGTCTTCACGGCCATCACGGGCGTCTCCGGCTCGGGCAAGTCCACGCTCGTGGGCGAGATCACCGAGGAGTCGGCGGGGGTCGGCCGCCTGGTCCGCGTCGACCAGAAGCCGATCGGGCGCACCCCGCGCTCCAACCTCGCCACGTACACCGGCCTCTTCGACGTGGTCCGCAAGGTCTTCGCGGGCACGGACGCGGCGAAGGAGCGGGGTTACGGCGTCGGCCGGTTCTCCTTCAACGTGGCGGGCGGGCGGTGCGAGACCTGCCAGGGCGAGGGCTTCGTCAGCGTCGAACTGCTCTTCCTGCCGAGCACCTACGCACCCTGCCCGGACTGCGCGGGGGCCCGCTACAACCCCGAGACGCTCGACGTGACGTATCGGGGCAAGAACATCGCCCAGGTGCTCGACCTCACCGTCGAGTCGGCCGCGGAGTTCTTCGCGCAGACCCCGTCGGTCGTACGCAGTCTGCGTACGCTCCTCGACGTCGGGCTCGGCTATCTGCGGCTCGGGCAGCCTGCCACGGAGCTTTCGGGCGGCGAGGCCCAGCGGATCAAGCTGGCGAGCGAGCTGCAGCGGGCCCGGCGCGGTCATACGCTCTACCTCCTCGACGAGCCGACGACCGGTCTGCACCCCGCCGACGTCGAACTCCTCACCCACCGCCTGCACGAACTGGTCGACGCCGGGAACTCGGTGGTCGTCGTCGAGCACGACATGGCGGTGGTGGCGGGCGCGGACTGGGTCATCGACCTCGGCCCCGGCGGCGGTGACAAGGGCGGCCGGATCGTGGCGTCCGGCCCTCCGGCGGAGGTGGCACGCGCGCAGGACAGCCACACCGCTCCCTACCTGGCCCGCACGCTCGGCCGACCGCCCCGGTAGTCACCCCGGGAGGATTCCACTCATCTCCATAGCCTGCGCCTATCGACCGTCATATCGTGCGCGTATGCAATTCCAGCAGCTGCACTACTTCGTCGCGGTCGCCGAGACGCGGCACTTCACGCGCGCCGCCGAGCAGGTCCACGTCTCCCAGCCCTCGCTCTCGCAGCAGATCCGGGCCCTGGAGAAGGAGATGGGCGCGGAGCTGTTCAGCCGGGCCCGAGGCAACATCACGCTGACCGACGCGGGCGAGACGCTGCTGCCGCTGGCCCGGCGGATCCTCGCGGACGCGGACACCGCCCGCATCGAGGTGCAGGAGCTGGCACAGTTGCGCCGCGGCCGCATCCGGCTCGGCGCGACCCCGAGTGTGTGCACCGGGCTGCTTCCGGACGTGCTGCGCGCCTTCCACGACCGGCATCCGGGGATCCAGCTGCTGATCGAGGAGAGCGGATCCCACGACCTCGTACGCGAACTGGCGCGCGGCGCGCTGGACTTGGCGCTCGTGGTGCTTCCGCTGCCCAGCCCCTCGCCCGCGCTGACCACGGTGGAGCTGCTGCGCGAGGACCTGGTCGTGGTGGCGTCCCCCCAGACGCGCCGCCTGGGCAAGGCGGTGCGGATCGCGGACTTGCAGGGCGAGCGCCTTGTGATGTTCCGCCACGGGTACGACCTGCGGGAACTGACCGTCGCCGCGTGCCGTGCCGAGGGGTTCGAGCCCGAGTTCGCGGTGGAGGGCGGTGAGATGGACGCGGTGCTCGGCTTCGTGCGGGCGGGGCTCGGTGTGGCGGTCGTGCCGCGCATGGTGGCCGAGCGGTCGGGCTCCGATCTGCGGATGGCCCCACTCTCCCGGCCGAGCCTGCACCGCACGATCGCCCTGGCCCACCGCAGCGACGTGGCCCCGCCCCGGGCCGCCCGGGAACTCCAGCGCATGCTGTTGGCCCGGGACGGGTGAGGGCGCCTGGGCCGCCTTCGGATCATCTCGCCGGCCAGACCACGCCACTGCTTGAGCTTGTTGGTGCACCGCTCGAGGGTGTTGTGCTGCTTGTATGCCTCGCGGCCTCGCGGCCTCGCGGCCTCGCGGCCTCGCGGGCGAAG
This sequence comes from Streptomyces anatolicus, assembly GCF_019400875.1. Taxonomy (NCBI): domain Bacteria; kingdom Bacillati; phylum Actinomycetota; class Actinomycetes; order Kitasatosporales; family Streptomycetaceae; genus Streptomyces; species Streptomyces anatolicus. The sequence goes on from NZ_WMBF01000059.1 coordinate 8,193, forward strand.
GCGGGTGGACGGCCATCGAGCCGGCCCGCGTCGCTTGCGGCTGGCGGCTTGGTGGGAAGGCTGTGGGATCACCGTCCGGATCCCGCGCCGACGCAGACGAGTTCGGATCGCGCGCGACGAGTACGCCGTGCCGGCCAGGACCACATCCGGGGTGGTGCGGGGCCGACCGATCGGCCGTGGCACCCGTCATTGGGCCATGACCTCGGGAAACGCGGGCGCATCACCGGCCTGCCCAGGCGTGAGGACGAACGCAAGCGGCCGGCATCGGCTGTCCGCAGCCAGATGGATCTTCGTGGTCAGCCTGCCGCGGGTGGGTCCGAGGGCATGGTCGTTCGGCTCCGCGCTCCCAGGTGCCGTCGGCAGCCCACTTCCGCAGCTGGTTGTGGGCGCCCTTCCACGAGCCGAAGTGCTCGGGCAGGTCCGTCCAGGGCGTCCCGAGGCGGTACTTGACCGCGATCGCGTCGATCACCTGCCGGTGATCACGCCACCGCCCGCCCCGCTTCGGTGCCCGGTCCGCCAGCAGCGGCTCGATCCGCGCCCACTGGGCGTCAGTCAACGACGCACATCAGCCAGCGATCAGATGATCCAGCGGCAACGAGCAAGGGAGCCTCATTGGCATCAGCGTGCACCGCCACGGCGTCTCACCGGCGAGGCAAGTTGTGCCACGCGTGTCCGCAAGTGCCTTCGCAGTACGTCTGCCTGCGGCGGGTGTCGGCGAGGGAGAACACCGAGACGAGGACACGGAACGCTGTGACGTGTTCGTCTGCCGGGAGGGCAGCAAACCCGTAGCGAGGTGGGTCCATGCACATCATCACCGAAGGGTTGGCCGTGGGTTTCACGCCGGAGCGGGTAACTCCTTCACGCCCATCTGCCGCCGTGATATGGGCCTGCATCGCGTAGCCGGCGACTTCCTGCAGTACAGCCTGTCGTCCTGCTGGGGAAAGGGCGGAGAACCAGGATGCCCCCTCGTCCAACGTGCGGAGCTCCTGGGCGACCTCGTTGACGACTCGCTCGGCTTCACGCCGAAGCGCTCGCCCATCCTCACTGCTGGCCCCCAACATCTGCCGATCATTCCACAGCGCCTCGGTTGAGAACGAGCCTGAGACAGACGGCCTCCCCCTCTGGCTCATGCCGTGATCTACAGGAAACGCCCTAGGGAACGTACTCACGCCACAGCCTCCCGGCGAACAGCTCAGCCTGATCTGAACCACCGCACCCTCTACGAGTTATCCCCGAAAGGTCACTATGAGCTGGGGCGTGCTCCTCCTCCGCCTGCCCGGTGACGTCACCCCGGTGCAGCAGATCCCCGACGACTACATCCCGACACCGACCTCTCCGACCCCACCTGGGGCGAACTCCTCGGCCCAGGTGGCCCATGAAACTCAACATCGGCACAGGAGACCCGGTCGACGCGATCATGCTCCACATCCGCGGAAGCTGCGACGCGTCCTCACCCCTGTCTTCCGCCTCGCAGAGCCCTGCGCTGCAAGGCACTGGACTGCACCGAAGGAGACCTGATCACTCCACTGGAAACCCCCGGATGGCACCGCTTCCAGCAGTACCGCGACCGCATGCTCCGCTCCCATCACTGACGGCTGGGGCGCGAGGAGGCACTCTCTGTGACGGCGGAGGCGATCAACGCCACGAGGTTGTCGGTCCAGCAGTCAGACTCCTTGGTAGCGACCTCGACGCCGCAGACGCTGCACACAAGGTTGGGGCCGTCCTGGCCGCGAGTCCGCAGCAGCCAACGAGGCGCCGAGAATCGGGGTGCAGCGCAGTCCCCGGAACGTCATCCGGGTGAAAGATCAGCAGATTGGCGTCGAAATTGACCGTGAAGGTCCCCAAGGCCATCCGGGGCGAGACGACCTCATGGCCCACCGGCCGCTCCGGCGCCCTCAGTGATTCCCCCCGGAGCCACCTCCCTTGTCAGGAGCTGCTGACAGCTGACGCAGTGAAAGGCGGTCATAGCGACTTCCTCCTTGCCTCCGCACGAGGAGAGGCGTGAGCCTCTATGGCAGTCACGCAGCTGCCGTGGCCTGCCACACGGCGGTGACACACCCTTCTTCCCAGTGCCACCACCCCTTGGCCTCTCCATGTTCCAAGAGCTTCCGAATCCGGGGCAGGTCCGCATCCGGTGGCACGTCGAGCGCCACCATCCTGAACTGCTCGATCCCCTCGCCGGTCGTGCCGAGCCGGTGAAAGGTCTCCAGCACGGTCTGCCGAGCGGCAGCTGAGCCGCCGTCCTTCACGACGATCAACCGGATGGTGCAGTTCTCTGAAGCCCGCACCGTCTCGCCAGCCCAGCGGACACCTTCGTGGTCGACCTTCACCCGAATGATGTCGTCGCCGGCGACTCCGCGTACGAACCAGGGAGTGTTGTCCAAGCGGACGGTACCGTCGCCGAGGTCTACCGCCCACAAGCTCTCCACGCTCGCCGGTGGCCAGCCGTCCTCATCCGTCTCCAGGCGGAAGTGAACCCTCACATGGTCGTCCCTGATGCTCGTCACCGCACCATCATCCACAGCCACCGTCGTCGTGAGAAACGACGGGAATCCTGGTAGGACTGATCCATTCCTCAGGAACGCTCAGCCGTGAAGTGGCCTTCAGGGCCGCGACACTGGGGTCTCAGGCGATGGACAATCCGTGCCACCAGTGACTGCAGCCGTCGGAGCAGAAGCGCTCACGGCGTCGCGCGTCGGCAATCGTGAGCACCGCGATCAGCAGCCTGAATGCCTTACGGCGTTCGTCGAGGGGTGTGAGACAGGCGATCTTCCCCAGTTGCTCGTCGATCCTGCCTCGCGAGATCAGCACTGCGGGCGTATGGGTCGGGCGCAGCCCGGCACGGCGGATGGCCTCCTGCGCGTCCGCGGCGACAGCGCGCGCCTGGACGCAGTGATGGCACAGGAACAGCAGCACCTTGTACTGCGCTTCCTGGCCGAGGCTGTCAAACCATTCGATGCCCTGTGACATCGGGCGCAGCCCCTGCGCGAGCTGGTTGAGCAGTACGTCGCGTTCGTTCAAGACTGCCTCACGTGGGACGGACGAGCGTGGCTACTTGCGAGCCCGCGGGCTCCCACCAATCGAGCTGCCGCAGTGTCGGAGCGGGAACGTAGATTCACCACATGGGAATCTACGTATGCAGCGTCGATGCCGACGACTGGTCGGACGAGGACATTCTCCGGCCCACTGCCCAGGCCCTCGACGCCGAACTCTCCAAGCGCGGCCTAGCGCTCTGCCCCCCGCCGGCCGCCGTAAAGTTCGTCCCGCAGTCCGGAACGTCGTTCGAAGAGAAGATGTACCGGCCCATACAGACCTTCGAAGATCTTTGCCGTGCTCAGTCGGACGGGCAGGACTCCTACGACGCGCTGCTCGGATGGGACCTGCTGGTACCCGTCGACTTCGCGGACTCTCTGACCCTTCCCGTGCCAGCTCCCTACAGCGAGAACACGACCGTCCTCAGCGCCCATCGCACGCTCAGGGCAGCGGAGCGTCTCGCCGCCCAGCTCGCTCTGCCGCCGCACGTTCCGCACCGTTGCGACAACCTCGACCTCGGTGATTGGTTCGACAGTCCGGCCACTGCCGAGGCCGCCGTCAGCCACCCCGGTCCCTGGGCCGAGGACCTGGACGCCGCGTACTACACGGCGCTGTACCTCCGTGCTGCCGAGCACTCGCTCCGGCGGCAGTGCCCCATCAGCTACGTGTGATCAGCCATTTCAGGCAAGCTGCCCACCTACCGGCAAGCGATCTACCGCCATCCGGGAAACGATCTTCAAGGGCTAGGGCTCCTCGCTGGCCAGACACACTCGTGAACACCCCACTAACTAACCCTAACTAGGTGCCTTTCAACCTCTGCTGTGGCGATCGCCGGGCTCCTACCGGGGGCCATGTCCGAGGCTGTACTGGTAGCTGGTGGTGCTCAGGCCAGGACGGGGACGCCCGTGATCACCTGCCCTTCGGGCAGTCGCTGCCGTACGGCGTGGGCGTTCACCCACTCCATGCTCATGGGGTCGTCCAGCGCGCACATCATCGCCAGCGCTTCATATGGCGGCTCTCGCCAGGTCGCATGCTCAGCATGAGTTCGGCCGGTTGCAGAGGAAACAGCCCTCCCAGTGGGGCAGGGCGCTGAGGATTCGATGTCGCGTGCACGAGGCCACCGCTCGTTCCTCTGGAGACGGGAAGCCTTCCCCGAGCTGAGAATCGTTGGTCGGCACGAAGGACTTGACCATGGTTTCGAACTGAAGAAGGTAGTCACGGGCGAAGGGCGGGTCGTAACCCAACTCGCTCCATCGGTGACGGCCCAGTGCCAGTGCGACGGTACGCAGTACGAAGTCCTTCGATCGGGCACGCTGCCCCGTGGAGGCGCCCCACGCGATGTCCCCCAGGTCGAAGCCGACGGCCCCCCGCCCCATCACGTTCTGGTCCTGCAGCGTCAGGAGAGCAGCGAATCGGTAGTCCCACTCGGCATCAGCAAGATCGGACACCGCCAGCATCAGCACGTCGATAAGCACCTCAGTGCCGCCATTGGAGAGGTACAGGTGCTGGCCACTGCCTTTGAACACGTTCCCCATCGGCTCACGGTACGTCAGCGGCGACCGGCCGCTGCTCATGCTCCAGGACCACGCGTGGCCCACCCAGCGAGCCTCGCCACGTCAACCGCTAACTCGCCGACTGAAGCGCTCCGTCACACCAGATGTGCCTGAGAGGTTCAGTTGGCCAGCGTGCGAACGCCCCCGAAGCATGATGTGCAAGCTCCGGGTGGTCGGTAGCGGAGCGGCTCGCTACCTTGACGGCACTGCCGTACGAGATCGAACTAAGAGAAGACGATATCTAGGGCAGATACCGATCCGACCTCGACCTACGACTGAACTCCACCAGCCATATGTCCCGCCACCGGCCAATTGAAGCGCTCCTTACCTCGTTGGCGGGTTGATTCCGGTCCTTCGTGCGATCGGGAGACCCAGGAGCTTGGGCGTGGCTGAAAGCGCTCATGCCGTACGTGTGGCTTTGACTGATTGACCGCCCGGTGCCCCGCGACGACACGGCCACTCTTTGGGATGCGCGAACAGAGATCGCTTCGTAAGGACACCTCGGCGTGGTCGTCTGCAGGGACCAGTCAACCGGACGGCGAGGGAGGCTCGGGTGCCCGAGCTCTGGGCGGGGACGGATGCCGGCAAGGTCGCGCATCACTGCACGGTGATCGACACGGACGGGACGAAGGTGCTCTCGCGCCGGGTTCCCAACAACGAGCCCGAGCCCCTGGAGCTCATAGGCCGTCCTGGCACTGGCCGAGGACAGCCCGGTGACCTGGGCCGTCGACCTGAACGCCGACGGCGGCGCTCTACTGATCGTTCTCCTGGCCAACCACGGCCAGCGGCTCCTCTATATCCCTGGCTGAACCGTCCACCACGCCTCCTGCGGTTACCGTGGCGACGGCAAGACCGGCACGAAGGACGCCTACGTCATCGCCGACCAGGCACGGATGCGCCGGGACCTGCAGTCCTTGTAGGAGTGGGACAAGATCGCGGTGGATCTGAAGATCCTCATCGCCCGCCGCTACGACCTCGCCGCCGACCGCACCCGCGCCATCAACCGGATGCGAGCACAACTCCTGGAGTACTTCCCGCCCTGGAACGGACCTTCGACTACGCCGCCTCCAAGGGTGCCCTCGTGCTGATCACCGGTTACCAAACACCGGCTGGCCTGCGCCGGATCGGATCGGAGCGGCCCGGCTCGCGACCTGGCTGAAGAACCGCAAGGTCCGTGGCGCCCAGGTCATGGCCGATGCGGCCGTCGCCGCGGCTCAGGCCCAGCACACCGCCGTGGCCGGGGAGAGCACGGCGGCCACCGTGGTGAACACCCTGGCCCGGACAGCCCTCCCTCGGGACGAAGAGATCACTGACATCGACGCACGGATCGCGGCCCGATTGCGAGAGCACCGCCACGCGGAAGTGGTTCTCAGCTTGCCCGGCATGGACCCGTTGCTGGGGGCGGAGTTCATCGCCTGCACCGGCGGGGACATGGACGCCCTCGGCACTGCGGGACGCCTCGCCAGCCCCTGCATGTGTGCTACCTCTCCGCCCAGATCGCCGCCCGTTTCTGCCCCACGTCGAAGACGTTCTACGACCGAAAAAGAAGCGAGGGCAAGAGCCACAAGCAGGCGATCCTCGCTTTGGCCCGCCGCCGTCTCGACGTCCGATGGGCTCCCATCCGCGACCACCGCACCTTCACCACCGAGCCGCCCCAACCCGATCTCACCTCGGCACAGCGCCCTTGTGACTGTGCGCTTCATGTGACCTCTTGGCCGCACCTGGTCGTTCCCAGGCTGGGCGGTCGGGATCAGAGGGCCCAGGGCAGTCGGAGAGCCTCGATTTCCGTGTCGCTCAGGAGGGCCTCGACAAGCGGGGCAGGGCCCGCCACTTTGGTGGCCCAGAGGTCGTAGTCCGTGCAGAGGACCCAGGACCGGTCCTGGGACCAGAGGTTGGACGGGGTCCAGCCGTCCTCCTCCGGGTGGTCGTACAACGCCTTGGCATCCGCGAGCGTGCCGGCCCGGACGTGCAGGTTGTCGAAGCCCTCGGCCCTCTGCAACAGCGGGTTGTAGTAGGCCAGGCAGCGGGTCTCGGCACCCTGCGGGCTGTGCTCGGTGAGCATGTAGACCAGGCGGTTCCAGTCGGTCCGGTCCAGGCTGCCCTCGGACGGCCCGTCGATACCGACAGGCCAGCCGCTCGGCTCCCGGAGCGAAGGGAATGAGCGGTAGCAGGGCAGCCGGCCCTCAGGCACCACTGGATCACCGGTCCGCCGCGAGAGCTCCGCCCAGCGCAGCCGGCGCCAACGGGGCCACGGGGCTCGCCCGGCGTCCCCTCGAACACCTCCGCGGGGTCGAGGCCCGGGATGATCTCGGGCCCGCCGCCATTCAGCACGGCTCGTTGATACGTGACATAGGACATGTCGGTGGGACCGAGTTCGCGTTCGTACATGGAGTGGAGCACCCAGGCGGCGTCGGGCAGTGCCGGCGGCATGAAGCCGGTGAGCCCGTCATCATCGGCCAGGTCCCGCAGCCAATCAGTCTCCCCAGCTGCGACCAGCGGCCACCGAGCGGTCGCCAGAGCAGCAGATGTCTCGTTCATCGGTTCAGGATCTCACCCGCCGCGGCGGCGAGCGCCGGGATCACTTCCCGGCCTCCACCACGCACCCGGCGACCTTGACAGACCCCGCACGTTGGACGAGGGGGCATCCTGGTTCTCCGCCCTTTCCCCAGCAGGACGACAGGCTGTACTGCAGGAAGTCGCCGGCTACGCGATGCAGGCCCACATCACGGCGGCAGATGGGCGTGAAGGAGTTACCCGCTCCGGCGTGAAACCCACGGCCAACCCTTCGGTGATGATGTGCATGGACCCGCCTCGCTACGGGTTTGCTGCCCTCCCGGCAGACGAACACGTCACAGCGTTCCGTGTCCTCGTCTCGGTGTTCTCCCTCGCCGACACCCGCCGCAGGCAGACGTACTGCAAAGGCACTTGCGGACACGCGTGGCACAACTTGCCTCGCCGGTGAGACGCCGTGGCGGTGCACGCTGATGCGAATGAGGCTCCCTTGCTCGTTACTGCTGGATCATCTGATCGTTGGTTGATGTGTGTCGTTGGCTGACGCCCAGTGGGCGCGGATCGAGCCGCTGCTGGCGGACCGGGCACCGAAGCGGGGCGGGCGGTGGCGTGATCACCGGCAGGTGATCGACGCGATCGCGGTCAAGTACCGCCTCGGGACGCTCTGGACGGACCTGCCCGAGCACTTCGGCTCGTGGAAGGGCGCCCACAACCGGCTGCGGAAGTGGGCTGCCGACGGCACCTGGGAGCGCGGAGCCGAACGACCATGCCCTCGGACCCACCCGCGGCGGGCTGACCACGAAGATCCATCTGGCTGCGGACAGCCGATGCCGGCCGCTTGCGTTCGTCCTCACGCCTGGGCAGGCCGGTGATGCGCCCGCGTTTCCCGAGGTCATGGCCCAATGACGGGTGCCACGGCCGATCGGTCGGCCCCGCACCACCCCGGATGTGGTCCTGGCCGGCACGGCGTACTCGTCGCGCGCGATCCGAACTCGTCTGCGTCGGCGCGGGATCCGGACGGTGATCCCACAGCCTTCCCACCAAGCCGCCAGCCGCAAGCGACGCGGGCCGGCTCGATGGCCGTCCACCCGCCTTCGCCCGCGAGGCCGCGAGGCCGCGAGGCATACAAGCAGCACAACACCCTCGAGCGGTGCACCAACAAGCTCAAGCAGTGGCGTGGTCTGGCCGGCGAGATGATCCGAAGGAAACGGCCTAGCCCTCAGGTGCGGGTGAAGTCCTCGACAGGGTTGAGGTAGGGGAGGTGGTCCAGTGCGCGGTCGGTGAAGAAGTGGGCCATCAGGTCCGCCAGCTCGCTGTCGCGTTCGATCTGGACCAGATGGTCGGACTCGGTGATGGTGGTGAATCGGGCGCCGAGATCCGCGGCGACACGCCGCCCCACCTCGGGCGGCGTGATGGTGTCGTGCTCGCCGGTGAAGACGAGTACCGGGGCGGAGAGGGGGCGCCCGGGCAGGCTCCAGGGGTGGGTCAGAAGACGTTCGTGGTGGGTGATGTCCATGGCGAGTTCACGCGCGGTGAGGCGGGCGAACCTCTGCCGCATCAGGCGTGCCACCGCCGCTTGACGTCGTACCCTCCCGTGTCCCGGAGGGGCCATGAACTGCTCGACCATGTCCTGGGCCATGTCGTCGAACCGACCGTCGTCGACCATGCGACGCCACCGTCTCGCCGACGCGGTGTACTCAGGAGAAATCTCGGCCGCCGTGCCTCCGAGCATGAGACGCGCGACGTGGCCGGGGTGTCGTTGCGCGAGGCGCAGAGCGATGGAGGCTCCGAAGCAGGCGCCGAAAACGTTGACCCGCCCCAGGGCAAGGGCTTCGGTCGTGTGGGAGACGGCGTCGGCGAGGAAGTCCATGCCGTGTTCGACGGGCAGCGCATCGGCATCCCCGTAGCCGGGCAGTTCCAAGGTCACCACGGTGGTGTGCGGCAGAAGCCACCGTTCGTAGCGCATCCAGGAGAAACGGTCCTGCGATGAACCACCGAGCAGGACGAGTGGTTCGGTGGCGGAGGAACCGGCGGTGGACGTGCGGGCGATGTAGTTGAACCCGCGGTAGTCCAGGGTGGTGTCAGCCACCGTGATGGCGGTGTCGGTGCTGAGAGACATCCCGCATACATACCTAAACCTCTGCGGATACCGGCTGATTTCGCGCCTCGCCGCACGCGCACGCCGTCAAGGTGAGGCCGCGCCCCACTCTTCTGGGGGATGCGGGCGTTCCGGTCCGTCGGGCGGTCAGCCGCCCTGTGCATACTCGGCCGCATGCGGATCTTGTTGGTGACCTGGGGCTCGACCGGGGATGTGCTGCCCTACGCGGGCTTGGGAGCCCGCCTGAAAGCCGCGGGCCACGATGTGACGGTCGCCACCTCCGAGCGCCACGCGGCACGCTTCCGAGCGGGTGGGATGCCCGTCCACATTCTGCCGCTGGCCCGTCACGAGGAGTCCGCGCTCTCCGCCGAGCGGTTCGACCGGTGGCAGAGTCCCGCCCGGCTCAGACGCAGGAAACGCAACGCCCAGGAAATGACCCAAGTCATCGCCCGGGGCGTCCTGGAGGCCGTCACCGACGGTGCCGACATCATCCTGGCCCACCCCATGACGCATCCGCTGTGCGCGGTGATCGCCGAAGGCACGGGCCGAGCGTGCATCGGGATCTACGCGGCGTCTCCCGGCATGCTCGTGCCCCGGGTCGGCGCGGACACGGCCACCGGCCGGGGATACCGAGCCGCCGAAACGCTGGCGTGGGCGGCCACGTATCCCTTGTACGCTGCCGCCCTCTCCTGGCTCCGGCGTGAACTGGGCCTGCGGGGCCGCCGCTTCAGGACCCCCAGTGGCATTCTGCGCGGCGCACGCGTCCTGCACGGGTTCAGTTCCGCCCTGCTGCCGAAGGGACTCGTCCTTCCCCAGGGGCACACGTGCGCGGGGTACTGGTGGCCCCCCACGGACAGCACGTGGCAGCCCGGCAGCAGACTGGCCGACTTCCTGGCGTCGGGGCCTGCCCCCGTCTTCTTCGGCTTCGGAAGCCTCTCCATCGGGGATGCCGAGCAACTCAGCGACATGATCAGGACGGTGGTCCGCCGACTAGGGGTGCGTGCGGTGGTACAGGCGGGCTGGCAGGGCCTCGACGTCCACGGCGACGGCATTCTCACGATCGGCGAGTGCCCGCACGACTGGCTTTTCCCCCGTATGTCCGCTCTCGTGCACCACGCCGGCTCCGGGACCGTGGGTGCCGGCCTGCGGGCCGGTGTGCCCGCGGTGCCGGTACCTCTCGTACTCGACCAGCCCTTCTGGGCCCGCCGCCTGGTCGCCCTTGGCCTCTCCCCCGGGTACGTCAGCGCGCGGCGCCTGACGGCCGACAGCCTCTCCACCACCCTGCGCACGGCGCTCCAGGACGAGCGGTACCGCGAGCGGTGCACCGAGATCTCAAGGACCGTCGAGAGCGACGATGGAACGATCGCCGTCCTTGACGAGCTGGCGGGCCGGGCGGATCCGCGGGCCCCAGTGGTCAGCTGATGGCGTCCGCCAGCGCCAGTTCGTGCAGCTGGTCCGGCGGGCCGGGCCTCGCGTAGTACCAGCCCTGAGCCGTGTCGCAGCCCAGTTCGCGCAGCTGGTCCGCCTGCGCGCCCGTCTCGACGCCCTCGACGGTGACCGCGAGGTCCAGGCTGTGCGCGAGCGAGACGATCCCCTCGACGATCTTCAGGTCGACGGGGTCGGCGGGGAAGTGCTGCATGCTCTGGGTGAAGGAGCGGTCGAGTTTGAGGACGCTCACCGGAAGGCGGCGCAGATTGGCGAGGTTGGAGTAGCCCGTACCGAAGTCGTCGAGCGCGATGTCCACCCCCATCTCGGCGAGCCTGCGCAACGGCTTCAGCAGGTCGTCGTCGGCTCCTATCAGCGCGGACTCGGTGACCTCGAGGCAGAGCCCGCCCGGTTCCAGACCCTCACGCTCAAGGATGTCGACCGTGTCGGAGACCAGGCCCGGGTGGGTGAGCTGCATGGGCGAGAGGTTGACGTTGACCCGGAGCGGCCCGGTGGCGCCCCCGTCCAGGACGCGCCCCTCCCAGAGGCGGGCCTGGCGCACGGACTCCTCGAGGACCCAGCGGCCGAGCGGCACGATCAGGCCCGTGTGCTCGGCGAGCGGGATGAACCGGTCGGGGCCGATGACGCCGTGCTGCGGGTGCAGCCACCGCACCAGCGCCTCGGCGCCGCGCACGCTGCCGTCGCCGAGATGCACCAGCGGCTGGTACTCGATGAAGAACTCGCCGCGCTCCAGGGCCGCGGGCAGCGCGGTGGTCAGGCCGTGCCGGGTGATGGCGCGGGCGTCGGCCTCGGGGTCGGCCAGTTCGTAGCGGTTGCCGCCCGCGGACTTGGCGCGGTACATCGTGATGTCGGCGCTGCGCAGCACATCCGCCGCGCCGCGCTCACCGGCCGGACCCTCCACGATGCCGATGCTGCCGCGCACGGTCAGCTCGCGGCCCTCGACGCGGATCGGGGCGGCCAGGGCGTTCATGATGCGCCCCGCGAGCTCGTCCACCTCCGTCTCGGTGTCGGTGCCCGTGGTGAGCGCCACGAACTCGTCGCCGCCGAGGCGGGCGACCATCTCGCCGGGCGCGGTCGCACAGGACTGGAGCCGGTCGGCGACCTCGACGAGCAGCCGGTCACCGGCCGCGTGGCCGAGGCTGTCGTTGACGGTCTTGAAGCCGTCGAGGTCGAGGTAGCAGAGTCCGAACCGGGCGCCGTCACCGGCCGCGAGCGCCTTCTCAAGGCGCTCGAAGAACAGGGTGCGGTTGGGCAGTCCGGTGAGCGCGTCGTGTGTGGCCTCGTAGCGCAGGCGCAGGTTGAGCAGGCGCCGCTCGGTGGTGTCCTCCATCAGCGCCAGCTGGTACTGCGGCAGTCCGTCCGCGTCGCGCAGCAGCGAGACGGTCAGATTGGTCCACAGGACGGTGCCGTCGGGGCGGTAGAAGGCCTTCTCCACGCGGTAGTGCTCGCGCTCGCCGCGGACCAGCTCCTCGTACAGCTTCCATACGTGGGGCGAGTCGTCGGGGTGGGTCCACTCCGCCGCGTTGCGTCCGCGGACGTTGCTCTCCAGGCCGCCGAACATGCGGATCAGCGCGTCGTTGACCTCCAGGATCGTGCCGTCGAGGTCCGCGATGCCGATGCCGATCGCCGCGCCGTGGAAGACGGCGCGGAAGCGTGCCTCGCTCGCGTGCAGGGCCTCGGCGACGGCGCTGCGGGCGCTCAGGGCGGCGCGGGAGATCGCCTCCTGCTCGGCGAGGGTGCGCTCGCGCAGCGCCTGGGCGAAGCCGGCGGCGACGGCGTGCTGGACGCGCGCGCTGCGGGCCCGCAGCTCCTCCCGGGGGCCGTCGCCGCCGCAGTACAGGACGAGGTAGGCGTCGACGCAGTCGAGGGTGCGGCTGAGCGCCTCGGGGTCGGTGCAGTGCGTGTCGATGAGGGCGGCGCCGACGGCCTGGCCCTGCTTGGCGTCGAAGACCCGCTCCTGGAGCGCGTCACGCAGCCGCCGGGCGAGCGGTACCAGTTGCTGCTCGAACTCGGGGCGGGTCAGCGAGGTGGCCGTCACCGGGAAGATGGCGCGGCTCCAGATGGTGGCGAACCTGCGGAGTCTTCCCTCCGGTCCGTCCGGCTCGGCGCTCAACGCTTCAGTCCCACGCCCGCGAACCCCGAGAAGGAGTAGGGGTCCTCCTCCTCGGGCGCCGTGTCGGGCCGCCAGTGCGGCATCGGCACCAGGCCGGGTTCCACCATGTCGTACCCCTCGAAGAACCGCGCGATCTCGTCGCGCGAGCGCATGATCAGTGGATTGCGGATGTCCTTGTATACACCGACCGTCCCGCCCGCCTGCTCGGGGGGAACCGGAATCCCTTCGTACGAGGCATGGGTGAGGACGAGCAGGCTGCCGGGCGCGAGGGCGTCCCGCAGCTCGGCGACCGCCGCGCAAGGATCGTACGCGTCCTCGACGAAGTGCAGGACGGCGACGAGCAGCAGGGCCACCGGGCGGTCGAGGTCGAGGAGCGAACCCACCTCTGAACTGGTCAGAATGTCCTGGGGTTTGCGCAGATCGGCGGCGAGGACCGCGGTGCGTTCGTCGCCGTCGAGTACGGCCTCGCTGTGCGCCACGGCGACCGGGTCGTGGTCCACGTACACGACGCGTGCTTCGTCGCTCGCCCGCTGTGCCACCTCGTGGACGTTGCCGAAGGTGGGGATGCCGGAGCCGATGTCGAGGAACTGGGTGACGCCCCGGTCGACGGCGTACCGGACCGCTCTGCGCATGAAGGCGCGGTTCGCCTGCATGACCTTCGGCAGGCCCGGCATGAACTCCATGGCCTTGCGGGCGGCCTCCCTGTCCACCTCGAAATTGTGCGAACCGCCCAGGTAGTAGTCGTAGATGCGGGACACGCTGGGCATCGTGAGATCGATGCCGAGCGGGGCCCAGGCGGGACGCTCCATCAAGACTCCAAGGCATAGGGGGCGGCGCGGGCGATCCGATGTTCGAGGGTGAGGCTACTGATCGTCCGCCAAGGGAGCGAGTCAAAACGGAAATTGGCCGTCCGTTCTCGGTCACTGCCTTTGGCAAGTGCCGTGCCCCACACAGCGGACCGGCCCGCTCCCCCTTCGCGATAAAGGGGGAAACGGGCCGGTCGGCGGTGCTCCGTGGGGGGCC
>NZ_WMBF01000005.1:0-57635 GCF_019400875.1 Streptomyces anatolicus
GGCCCGCGATGTCCCCGCCCAGTGCCCCGGCCCACTAGAAGACGGGGCCGATTCTTTACCCCGGCCCGGAAAACCGTTTGCTTCGGGCCACCGTCCGAGGCGAACCTTTCACGGTTTGTTACCGCCGCCTGTTTCTCCTGGCTTCGGACCCGCCCGCGATCTCGCCCGCGCCACCCTCGCGCCGATGGCGGCACCGCGTCGGACCCGAGGCCCAGGAACCGACGGCCGCCGCTTCCGAGTCCTGGGACGTCATGCAGATTCGCGATCTTCCGTATTCCGACCCCGGCGTCCCCGATGCCCGGTCAGGGCCGCGCTTCCTGCTGTGGCTGGGCCGCAACCAACTCGGGGGACAACTCAACTCCCTCGCCTGGGGCCTGCTGCACTTCGGCTCCATCGCGGGCCTGCCCTACATGGTCGGCATCGCCGTCGAAGCCGTGCTCGACCGCTCCGGGTCCCGGCTCGCCCTCGCGGGCGCGCTGATCGTGCTGCTCGGCGCGGCGATCGCGCTGGGCGACACGATGCTGCACCGCACAGCGGTCACCAACTGGATCACGGCAGCGGCCCGTGTGCAGCAACTCCTCGCCCGCAGGACCGCCCTGCTCGGCTCCGCGCTCACCCGGCGCGTGGCGGCCGGTGAGGTCGTCGCGGTCTCGACGGGTGACGTCGAGAAGATCGGCTGGTTCGTCGAGGCACTGTCGCGGTTCGCCGCGGCCGCCCTTACCGTCGTCCTGGTCTGTGTCGGCCTCCTCGTCTACCAGCCCGCGCTGGGTGTCGTCGTCTCGGTGGGCATCCCGGTGCTCGCGCTGTCCGTGCTCCCGCTGCTGCCGCGCGCCACGCGCCGGGCGGACTTCCAGCGCGAGAAGGCGGGGCGGGCCACCGAACTGGCGTCGGACACCGTCGCCGGGCTCCGGGTGCTGCGCGGCATCGGCGGTGAGGAACTCTTCCTCGACCGCTACCGCCGCGCCTCCCAGGAGGTCCGCACGGCCGCGGTGCGCAGCGCCCGGATGTGGGCCGCGATCTCGGCGATCCAGGTCCTGATGCCGGGGCTGCTCCTGATCGCGGTCGTCTGGCACGGCGTGCACCTCGCCCGCGAGGGGCGGATCACGGTCGGCGAACTGGTCACCGTCTACAGCGCGGTGATGATGCTCAACTATCCGCTCCGGCACTTCGAAGAGATCGCCATGGCGTACTCCTTCTCCCGCCCCTCCGCGAAGCGGGCGGCGCGGGTGCTCTCCCTGGAGCGGACGGTGACGCGGTCGGCAGAGGGGGCGGACGCCCACTCTGGGCACGCCGAGCACGCCGAGCACGCCGAGCCCTCTGAGCAGTCGGGGCACTCGGGGCAGGGCTCCGGGCGGTTGGAGCGCGCCGAGCGTCCGGCGCCGGGCGGCGGGGCCCGGCCCACCGGTGATCTGTACGACCCCGTGACGGGACTCCTCGCCGAGGCCGGTCGCTTCACCGCCGTGGTCTGCGGCGACCCGGACGAGGCGGGCCGACTGGCCGAACGTCTCGGCGGGCATCCCTCGTTCGAGGAGGCCGAGGGCTTGCCCTCCGTACGCCTCGGGGACGTACCGCTCGACGATCTGCCCCTCTCCGCCGCCCGCACCGCCGTCCTGGTCCAGGACAAGGACCCCGTCCTCCTCTCCGGAACGCTCCGCGCGCTCCTCGACGTCCCGTCATCCGGAGCCGTCACCCCCGAGGAGGCCCTCGCGGCGGCGCAGTGCGCGGACGTCCTGGACGCCCTGGCACAGGCCTCGGTGGACGACGACCCGATGGCCGCCCACCTCACGGAACGCGGCCGCTCCCTCTCCGGAGGACAACGCCAACGCCTCGCCCTGGCCCGCTCCCTGGTCACCGACCCCGAGGCACTCGTGCTCGACGAACCGACGTCCGCCGTCGACTCGCACACCGAAGCGCGGGTCGGCGACGGCATCCGGCGGCTGCGGGCCGGACGCACCACCGTGGTGCTCACCTCGTCGCCGCTGCTCCTCGACCGCGCCGAACGCGTCGTCTTCCTGGCCGACGGCGAGGTCGCCGCGGTGGGCGCGCACCGCGAACTGGTGCACAGCGAACCGCGATACCGCGCGGTCGTGACCCGCGACACCGACGACGAGCGCGCCCGTGTGGGCGCCCTCAAGGAATTCGAGATCGAGGAGACGGCATGATCGGCCTGGCGCCACCGGAGTACGACCCGGCGGCCCCCACGACGGCGGAGACCCTGCCCATCGGGGCGACGGCGACCGTCCGCACCTACGTACGCGAGCTGTTCCAGCGCCACCGCCGGGCCTTCGTCCTGCTCATCGGTGCGAACACGCTCGCCGTCGTCGCCTCGATGGTCGGCCCCTACCTCCTCGGTGACCTCGTCGAGAACGTCTCGGACAGCGCCCGCGACCTCCATCTGGAGCGCACCATCGGCCTGTTCGCGCTGGCACTCGCCGTGCAGGCCTTCTTCGTCCGCGAGGTGCGGCTGCGCGGCGCGATGCTCGGCGAGCGGATGCTGGCCGACCTGCGGGAGGACTTTCTCGTACGGTCCGTCGGGCTGCCGCCGGGGGTCCTGGAGCGAGCCGGGACCGGCGATCTGCTCTCGCGGATCACCACGGACATCGACCGGCTGGCCAACGCCATGCGCGAGGCCGTGCCGCAACTCGCGATCGGCGTGGTCTGGGTGGCGCTGCTCCTCGGCGGACTCGTCGTGACCGCGCCGCCGCTGGCACCCGCCGTCCTCGTCGCCGTGCCGCTTCTTGTCGTGGGCTGCCGCTGGTACTTCAAGCGGGCGCCCTCCGCGTACCGTTCGGAATCCGCCGGGTACGCCGCCGTGGCCGCCGCCCTCGCCGAGACCGTCGACGCGGGCCGCACCATCGAGGCCCACCGGCTCGGTGCGCGCCGCATCGAACTGTCGGAACGCCGCATCAAGGAGTGGACCGCCTGGGAGCGCTACACCCTCTTCCTCCGGTCGGTGCTCTTCCCCGTGGTCAACTTCACCCACACCACCGTGCTCTGCTCGACGCTGATGATCGGCGGGGTCTTCGTCCTTCAGGGCTGGATCGGCGTGGGCCAGCTGACCACGGGCGTGCTGATCTCCCAGATGCTCGTCGACCCGCTGGGGCTCATCCTGCGCTGGTACGACGAGTTGCAGGTGGCCCAGGTGTCGCTGGCCCGGCTCGTCGGCGTGCGCGACATCGAACCTGACGCGGGCGACGCCTCCGTCGTCCCGCAGGGACGCCACGTCCTCGCGGACGACGTGCACTTCGGATACCGCGCGGGCGTTGACGTGCTGCGTGAGGTGTCCCTGGCGGTCGAGCCCGGCTCGCGCGTCGCCCTGGTCGGCCCGTCGGGTGCGGGCAAGTCGACGCTCGGCAGGCTGCTCGCCGGCATCTACGGGCCGCGCACCGGACAGGTCACCCTGGGCGGCGCCGCGCTGTCGGCCATGCCCGCCGAGGGGGTCCGCGCCCATGTGGCGCTGGTCAACCAGGAGCACCACGTCTTCGTCGGCTCCCTGCGCGACAACCTCCTCCTCGCCAGGACGGGGGCACGGGACTCCGAACTCTGGGCCGCGCTCGGCGCGGTCGACGCGGCCGACTGGGCGCGGGGCCTCGACGAGGGCCTGGACACCGAGGTCGGCTCGGGCGGCTTCGCGCTGACCCCGGCGCAGGCGCAGCAGATCGCTCTGGCCCGTCTCGTCCTCGCCGACCCGCACACGCTGGTCCTCGACGAGGCCACCTCGCTCCTCGACCCGCGCGCGGCACGGCATCTGGAGCGCTCGCTCGCCCGTGTCCTGGACGGCCGCACGGTCGTGGCGATCGCCCACCGCCTGCACACCGCGCACGACGCGGACGTCATCGCGGTCGTCGAGAACGGCCGCATCAGCGAACTCGGCAGCCACGACCAACTGGTCTCCGCCGACGGCGCGTACGCGGCGCTGTGGCGGTCCTGGCATGGGTAGGGGCGGCGGTCGCTGATGCTGTTGACGGGGTGAGGGCAACTGCGTGGTGGGTGAGGGCTGAGCTGTCCTCACCCATCCCACAAGGCGCTCTACTCCCGCCGCGGCAGCCGTAGTTAAGGTACGCGGATGGCTGCATCGCCCACGGATCCCGGCACCCCCGACCGTCGCGGCCCTGCCCGCTACCTCTGGTGGGTGATCGCCCGCCAGCGCCGACGGGTCGCTGCCGGAGCCCTGTTGGGCAGTGCGTGGATGATCGGCCTGACCCTCCCTCCGTACCTCTTGTCGCGCGCCATCGACGACGGCTTGCGGCCCGGCGATCAGGTCGCGCTGGCCGGTTGGGTCGCGGCGCTCTTCGGAGTCGGGGTGCTGAACGCCGGGCTCGCGATCATGCGGCATCGCACGATGACCCGGATCCGGCTCGACGCCTACTTCCGCACCGTGCGCGTCGTCGTCGACCACGCCACGCGGCTCGGCGCCGCGCTGCCGCGCCGCGTCTCGGCGGGTGAGGTCGTCACGATCGGGAACTCCGACGTGGGCGTGATCGGCCAGACCCTGACCGTGACAGGCCCCGGCGTGGGCGCGGTGCTCGGCTACTTCGTGGTGGCCGCGCTTCTGCTGTCCGTCTCCCCTCTGCTCGCGGTGGTGGTACTGCTCGGCGTGCCCCTGCTGGCCTTGCTGGTCGGCCCGTTCCTCGGCCGGCTGCAGGGCGCCGAGACCGCGTACCGGGACCGCCAGGGCACCCTCGCCGCCGTGCTCGGCGACCTGGCCGGGGGGCTGCGGATCCTCAACGGCCTCGGGGGCAAGGGCGTCTTCGCCGCCCGCTACCGCCACGGCTCGCGGCAACTGCTTGACGAGGGCTACCGCGTGGGCTCGTCGGTGAGCTGGATCCAGGCCTTCGGGCTCGGCCTCCCTACGGTGTTCCTGGCCACGGTGACCTGGCTCGCCGCGCGCATGGCCGCGCAGGGGACCATCACGGTCGGCGAACTGGTCGCCGTCTACGGCTACGTCGCCGTCCTCGTCGTACCGGTGTCGTTCTTCATCGAGAGCGGCTACGACATCGGCCGGGGCCTGGTCTCGGCACGGCGGGTCGTGCACTTCCTGAACCTGGAACCGGAGGGCTTCACAGCTTGGGCTCCGGATGGGGAAGGGGCGGGCGAGGTGCATGAGAGCGGGCTGGGCACAAAGGTTTCCGGCACAGGTGTCGACCCCGTCGACGCGCCCGAGGCACCGGCCCCGCTGCGTGACCCCGTATCCGGCGTGGAGGTCTCGCCCGGCATCCTCACCGCGCTCGTCAGCGCCCATCCATCCGATGCAACGGATGTCGTCGACCGCCTCGGCCGCTTCACCCCCTCCCCCACCACGTGGGGCACCGTCCGCCTCGACTCCGTCGCCCTTGACCAGGTCCGCGCCAGGATCCTCGTCGCGGACAACGAAGCCGACCTCTTCGCCGGTACGTTGCGCGCGGCGATCTCCGGCCGCCGTGCTCCCGACGAGCGGACGCTCGCCCGTGTCATCGACGAAGCCGTGGCCGGCGACGTCGTGGTCGGCCTGCCCGGCGGGCTCGACGCCCGTCTCGACGCCCACGGCCATAACCTCTCCGGCGGCCAGCGTCAGCGCGTCCGCCTGGCCCGGGCCTTGCTCGCCGACCCCGAGGTCCTGCTGGCCGTCGAACCCACATCGGCGGTCGACGCCCACACCGAGGCCAGGATGGCGTCCCGTCTGCGCGCCGCCCGCAGCCGCCGCACGACCCTCGTGACCACTACATCTCCCCTCGTCCTCAACCAGGCCGACGTCGTGTACTACCTGGTCGAAGGCCGAGTAAGCGCCGTCGGCCGCCACGCGGATCTGCTGGCCGCGCACCCCGACTACCGGAGCGTGGTGTCGCGCGGCTCCGTCGAGCAGCCCCCAGCGCGTGCGGCAACCGAGCAGATCGCGGAGGCGCGAGCCCCGGAAGATCACGGCCCACCAGCACCACAAGACCATCAAGATCCCCGCCCCTCCGCCGAGCCGACTCACGAGACTCTCCGATGACGCCGCCCAGCCGCGCGGACGGCCCCGAGGCCGCGCCGGGGCTCCTGCCCATAGCCGACCGACGCCAGGTCCACCGCGCCGCGCTGCACCTGATACAGCGGGACGCACGCGCCTTCACCACCATGATCGTTTTCAATGCGCTCGCCGCGGCCGCGGGCCTCGTCGGGCCGTGGCTCCTCGGCCGTATCGTCAACACGGTCAAGGACGGCGGAGGTGTCGAGGCCGTGGACCGCCTCGCCCTCGGCATCCTCGTGGGAGCCGTCGCCCAGCTCCTCCTCGCGCGCCATGCCCGCTACCTGAGCCACCGCTTCGGTGAGCGCACCCTGGCCCGCATCCGCGAGCAGTTCGTCGACCGGGCCCTCGCGCTGCCCGCCTCGGTCGTCGAACGCGCGGGGGCGGGGGACCTGACGGCTCGCGGCACATCCGACGTCGCGACCGCCGGCCAAACGCTGCGTGACACCGGCCCCGATGTCTTCGTCGCGGCCGTGCAGGCCCTGTTCATCCTCGGCGCGGTATTCCTGCTCGATCCGCTGCTCGGCATCTGCGGTGTGCTCGGCCTGACCGGCATCTGGTTCGCCACCCGCTGGTACCTGCGGCGTGCGCGCTCCGCCTACCTCGACCAGGGGGCAGCTCACTCCGCCCTCGCCGAGGTGCTCTCCGCCACCGCCTCCGGGGCGCGCACCATCGAGGCCTTTGGCCTGCGGGAGCGCCGCATCGCGGAATGCGAGGACGAGATCAAGCGGTGCGTCATCGCCCGTGAGCGCACCCTGTTCCTGCGCAGCGTCCTCTTTCCGTCCATCGACATCTCGTACGTGATCCCGGTGGCAGGCGTGCTCCTCATCGGCGGCGCGATGCACGAGCAGGGCACAGTCAGCCTGGGCACGGTGGTCGCCTCTGCGCTGTACCTGCGCCAGCTCTCCCAGCCGCTGGACACGATCTTGCAGCGGGTCGAGGAGTTGCAGAGCAGCGGCGCGGCCTTCGCCAGGGTCGAAGGCCTGGCGGCCGCCCCGGCGGGGACAGCCACCCCCACGACCCCGGCCACTCCTTCTCCCGGTGACACTTCCGAGGACGACCGCATCGACCTCGACGGCGTGTACTTCGCGTACGGCGACGGCGCCGACGTCCTGCGGGGCGTAGACCTGTCCATATGCCCCGGCGAACGCCTCGCCATCGTCGGCCCCTCCGGGGCGGGAAAGAGCACCTTGGGGCGCCTTCTCGCGGGCATCGACACACCGACCAAGGGCACGGTGACCATCGGCGGTGCCCCCATCGCCTCCCTCTCTCCGGACCGACTGCGCCGCCAGGTCGTCCTCGTCACCCAGGAGCACCACGTGTTCCTCGGCACCCTCCGGGACAACCTGCTGATCGCGGCCGAGTCCGCCACGGACATGGAGCTGCACGCCGCGCTCGCCGCAGTCGGCGCCGACTGGGCGGAGGAGCTGTCGGACGGTCTGGACACCGAGCTGCGTGCCGGCGGCCATCGGCTGAGCGGGGCGCGGACCCAGCAGCTGGCGCTGGCCCGAGTCGTACTCGCCGACCCGCACACCCTGATACTCGACGAGGCCACCGCACTTCTGGACCCGACGACAGCGCGCCACACGGAACGGGCCCTGGCCGCTGTCCTGCGTGGGCGGACCGTCATCGCCATCGCCCACCGGCTGCAGACGGCCCACGACGCGGACCGCGTCGCGGTCATGGAGGACGGCCGGGTGACAGAGATCGGCACCCATGAAGACCTCGTGGCGGCCGGCGGCTCCTACGCGGCGCTCTGGCACTCCTGGCACGGCGACCGCCCGCCGACCAACAGTGCCCACGCGGACGCCCCCGGCACAGGGACGGACCCGCTCGCCACCGAAGCCCGACACCACCGGCCCGGCAGCTGAGCCGCGGCCCGCGCTTCCCCTGCCCCTACGGCTCCCGAGCCTCAGATGAAGTTGAGCGCGGCGGCGCCGCCCACTCCCCCGAGCAGCATGAAGACCGGCATCAGCACCTTCAGCTCGATCCAACTGCCGGCCCGGAAGCGCAGCGCCTTCGGCGGCCCGATCGGATACCAACGCTTGCGGCCGATGGGAATGGGCCACAGGATCGGGCAGCCGGAGACCGTCAGCGCGTCCCCGAGGTCGTGGACCAGCGCGCCGAGGACGATCGGCAGCCCGAGCCACAGATACTCCTGGCCGGGCGCGGTGAAGAGCCAGTCCGAGCCGTTGCCGGGCTTGTCGAGGACCCCGGCGAGGATCCAGGCGCTCGTCGCGGCGAGCAGCCACACCAGCACATCGCTGCTCGACCCGCGCGCGGCCCGCCACAGCAGGCCTTCGATGGCGAGGACCATATGGACGAAGAGGAGCGCGAGGACCGCCCAGCGCCCGCCGAAGATCGCCAGGGCGGAACCGCCCGCCCCTATCAGCACCGCCCACAGCCAGGTGTGCGTCAGCGTGCGGTGCCCGCCCGAGCGCCGCGGGTCGCCCTGCTTGCGCGTCGCCTTGTAGACGGCGTACGAGAGCTTGTCGACGATCTCGCACACCCCCCGCGAGATCGGCCCGAAGGCGCGCGAGATGGTCGCCGACTTGTGGTCGAGGTCGGGGGCGAGCGCTGCCCCGGCACAGATCAGGGCTCCTACGAGGAGGACCGGCCAGGGCATCGTGTGCCCCGCGGCCGCCGCGGCCGCGCCGACGCCGAGCCAGGCCGCAGCCCCCGACAATGAGTGTGCCGGTCCCATCATTGCTGCCGCCCGCCCCATTTCCATTGTTCTGACGCCCCGTTGGCGACACAGCGTAACCTTCGTGATCTTCGCGGGGCCCTCCGGTTCCCTGATCCGGTGAGAAGGAAGGCAAGATGGGGGTGTGACCCTTATCGATCAGCTGCCGCCGGATGCCGACCCAGATGCCCTTTTCGAAGCCTTCTCGTCGTGGGCCGAGAATCAGGGGATCACTCTCTACCCGGCCCAGGAGGAGGCGCTGATCGAGGTGGTCTCCGGAGCGAACGTGATCTTGTCCACTCCGACCGGCTCGGGCAAGAGCCTGGTCGCGGCGGGCGCCCACTTCACGGCCCTCGCCCAGGACAAGGTCACCTTCTATACCGCGCCCATCAAGGCACTGGTGTCGGAGAAGTTCTTCGACCTCTGCAAGCTCTTCGGCACCGAGAACGTCGGCATGCTCACGGGCGACGCGTCGGTGAACTCCGACGCCCCCGTCATCTGCTGCACGGCCGAGGTCCTCGCCTCCATCGCGCTGCGGGACGGCAAGCACGCCGACATCGGCCAGGTCGTGATGGACGAGTTCCATTTCTACGCCGAGCCGGACCGCGGCTGGGCGTGGCAGATCCCATTGCTCGAACTGCCGCAGGCGCAGTTCATCCTCATGTCGGCGACACTCGGCGACGTCTCCATGTTCGAGAAGGACCTCACGCGCCGCACGGGTCGGCCCACCTCGGTGGTGCGGTCCGCGACACGGCCCGTTCCGCTGTCGTACGAGTACCGGCTGACGCCGATCACCGAGACGCTCACCGAGCTGCTCGAGACCAAGCAGGCGCCCGTCTACATCGTGCACTTCACGCAGGCCCAGGCCGTCGAGCGCGCCCAGTCGCTGATGAGCATCAATATGTGCACGCGTGAGGAGAAGGACAAGATCGCCGATCTGATCGGCAACTTCCGCTTCACCACCAAGTTCGGCCGCAACCTCTCGCGCTACGTGCGTCACGGAATCGGCGTGCACCACGCGGGCATGCTGCCCAAATACCGCCGCCTGGTGGAGAAGCTCGCCCAGGCAGGGCTCCTCAAGGTCATCTGCGGCACGGACACTCTCGGCGTCGGCGTCAATGTCCCGATCCGCACGGTGCTGTTCACGGCGCTGACCAAGTACGACGGCAACCGTGTCCGCACGCTGCGCGCGCGGGAGTTCCACCAGATCGCCGGGCGTGCCGGGCGTGCGGGCTTCGACACCGCGGGCCTGGTGGTCGCGCAGGCGCCCGAGCACGTCATCGAGAACGAGAAGGCGCTCGCCAAGGCGGGCGATGATGCGAAGAAGCGCCGCAAGGTGGTCCGCAAGAAGGCTCCCGAGGGCTTCGTCGGCTGGACGGAGAACACCTTCGAGAAGCTCATCGCCTCCGAGCCGGAGCCGCTGACCTCCCGCTTCCGGGTCACGCACACCATGCTGCTGTCCGTGATCGCCCGCCCCGGGAACGCCTTCGAGGCGATGCGTCAGCTCCTCGAGGACAACCACGAGCCGCGCAAGCAGCAGCTGCGGCACATCCGACGGGCCATCGCGATCTACCGCTCGCTCCTCGCCGGCGGTGTCGTGGAGAAGCTCGACGAGCCGGACGCCACGGGCCGCGTCGTACGTCTGACCGTCGACTTGCAGCAGGACTTCGCACTCAACCAGCCGCTGTCGACGTTCGCCCTCGCCGCTTTCGAGGTCCTGGACCCCGAGTCCCCTTCGTACGCTCTCGACATGGTGTCCGTCGTCGAGTCCACCCTCGACGACCCGCGTCAGATCCTCGCGGCCCAGCAGAACAAGGCGCGCGGCGAGGCCGTGGCCCTGATGAAGGCGGACGGGGTCGAGTACGAGGAGCGGATGGAACGGCTTCAGGACATCACGTACCCGAAGCCGCTGGAGGAGCTGCTCTTCCACGCCTACAACACTTACCGCACCAGTCACCCGTGGGTCGGCGACCACCCGCTCTCCCCGAAGTCCGTCGTCCGTGACATGTACGAACGGGCGCTGTCTTTCACCGAGTTCACCTCCTTCTACGAACTCGCCCGCACCGAGGGCATCGTGCTCCGCTACCTCGCCGGCGCGTACAAGGCCCTGGAGCACACCATCCCGGACGACCTGAAGTCCGAGGACCTGGAGGATCTGATCGCCTGGCTGGGCGAGATGGTCCGTCAGGTCGACTCCAGCCTCCTCGACGAGTGGGAGCAGCTGGCCAACCCCGAGGTCATGACGGCCGAGGAGGCCCAGGAGAAGGCCGACCAGGTCAAGCCGGTCACGGCCAACGCCCGCGCCTTCCGTGTCCTGGTGCGCAACGCGCTGTTCCGCAGGGTCGAGCTGGCCGCCCTCGACCACGTCGAGGAGCTCGGCGAGCTGGACGGTGAATCCGGCTGGGACGCGGACGCCTGGGGCGAGGCCATGGACAAGTACTGGGACGAGTACGAAGATCTCGGGACGGGCCCCGACGCGCGTGGCCCCAAGCTGTTGCTCATCGAGGAGGATCCGGAGCACGGTCTGTGGCGCGTCCGGCAGACGTTCGCCGACCCGAACGGCGACCATGACTGGGGCATCAGCGCGGAGGTCGATCTCGCGGCTTCCGACGAGGAGGGCCGCGCCGTCGTCCGGGTCACGGACGTCGGCCAGCTCTGAGGGCCCCGAGGATCCGCGTGTCCCGGACAGGAGTCGAGGAACTGTCATGAACAATCCCGCCGAACGGCTGGTCGACCTGCTTGACCTGGAGCAGATCGAGGTCAACATCTTCCGCGGCCGCAGCCCCCAGGAGTCGTTGCAGCGGGTGTTCGGCGGACAGGTCGCCGGGCAGGCCCTGGTGGCAGCGGGCCGCACCACTGAGGGCGACCGCCCGGTGCACTCGCTGCACGCGTACTTCTTGCGCCCGGGGCGCCCGGGGGTGCCCATCGTGTACCAGGTCGAGCGGGTCAGGGACGGGCGCTCCTTCACCACGCGCCGCGTCACCGCCGTCCAGCAGGGCCGCACCATCTTCAACCTCACCGCCTCCTTCCACCAGCCCGAACAGGGCGCCTTCGAACACCAGCTGCCGCCGCGCATCGCCGCTCCCGATCCGGAGTCGCTGCCGACGGTCGCTGAGGAGATCAAGGCGCATCTCGGCGCGCTCCCGGAGCAGCTGGAGCGCATGGCCCGGCGTCAGCCCTTCGACATCCGCTATGTGGACCGGCTGCGCTGGACCGCCGAGGAGATCAAGGATGCCGAGCCACGCAGCGCGGTGTGGATGCGTGCCGTCGGCCCGCTGGGCGACGACCCGCTCGTGCACACCTGCGCGCTCACCTACGCGAGCGACATGACACTCCTGGACGCCGTGCGCATCCCGGTGGAGCCGCTCTGGGGCCCTCGCGGGTACGACATGGCGTCGCTCGACCACGCCATGTGGTTCCACCGTCCTTTCCGGGCGGACGAGTGGTTCCTGTACGACCAGGAGTCGCCCATCGTGACGGGGGGTCGTGGCCTCGCGCGCGGCCGTATCTATGACACCGAGGGCCGGCTCCTGGTCTCGGTCGTTCAGGAAGGGCTGTTCCGTCCGTACGGGGAACGCCACATGGACAGTCCGACAGCGGGCGCGTGAGCGGCAGGGGACCTGTACGGGAGGCATGGTGCGACGGTTCGATGTGGCTGAGCGCCGGGCGCGCCTGGCTTCGCGCCATCGGTTGACGGCCGACACCAGGGCGGACGATCCGGTCGAGGTGGCGCGGTCCCTGCTTGCTCTGCACGGCACCGATCCGTCGTCGGTCTACGTGGGCGCCTGGGCGCGCATGCGGGACGGCCACGTGAGGGACGTGGAGCGGGCGCTGTACGAGGACCGGTCTTTGATCCGGTTGCTGGGGATGCGCCGCACGGTCTTCGTGGCCTCCCTTGATGTCGCTCCCGTACTGCAAGCCGCGTGCTCGCGCGCGGTGGCTGCCCGGGAGCGCCACCTCCTCCTGGCGATGCTGACGGAGGCCGGCGTCGCCACCGACGCGGCCGAGGCCGCGGCATGGCTGACTGCGACCGAGGAAGTGGCGCTGCGGGCGCTCGAGGAACGAGGCGAGGTGACCGCGGCCGAGTTGGCGGACGAGGACCCGCGCCTGGGCACTGTGCTGGTGCTGTCGCGCGGCAAGAGCTACGAGGGCCGGCAGAAACTGGCCAGCAGGCTTCTCCTGCTGCTCGCGGCCGAGGGCCTTGTCGTGCGCGGCCGCCCGCGTGGCACGTGGACCTCGCATCAGTACCGCTGGGCCCCGCTGACGGACTGGATTCCCGGTGGGCTCGCCGACTGGTCCACCCAGGAGGCCGAGGTCGAGCTCGCCCGGCGCTGGCTGCGGACGTTCGGTCCGGCACCGGCGGATGATCTGCGCTGGTGGGCGGGGTGGACCAAGACCCAGACGAAGCGAGCGTTGAGCGAACTGCACCCCGTCGAGGTCGACTTGGACGGGGTGACCGGCCTGCTCCTTCCCGATGATGTGGCAGAGACTCCCCAGCCCGAGCCGTGGGCCGCCCTCCTGCCGGCGCTCGACTCGACCCCGATGGGCTGGCAGAACCGCGGCTGGTTTCTCGGCGACCACGGCCCTCGCCTCTTCGACAGGAACGGCAACATCGGTCCTTCCCTGTGGTGGAACGGCCGTATCGTCGGCGGCTGGGCCCAGGACAGCCACGGCGAGATCGTCTGCCGGTTCCTCGAGGACGTGGGAGCCGACGCGCGGAGCGCCGTGGGGACGGAGGCCGAGCGCCTTACTTCGCGGCTGGGCGGAGTGCGGCTCACCGCGCGTGCCAGAGGCCGGACATGGCTCGAGGAGGAACTGGCCGCTTGACGACCGCGGGGCAGACTTACGGTGGAGCAGTTCAGGCATGGCGCCTCCATCCAAAGGGGGTCCGAGATGAGCAACGCAGACAGCTCGACGAATGACGCGGACAGCGCGTGAGTACGGCAGCGAGGGGGACGGGCAGATGAGCGGGAAAGTCGTCGACGACAGGGATCAACTGCTTGGCGAGGCCGTTGGCCTACGCCAGGCAGGCAAACGGGAGGAAGCCCGAGAGCGCCTTGTCGCCCTCTCCGCGCGGTTCCCGCAGGACGCGGAGATCGCTTACCAGACCGCGTGGGTCCACGACACGCTGGGCCTTGAGGCGGAAGCGGTTCCTTACTACGAGCGTGCGCTCGCCGGGTCGGGACTCTCCGACGACGACCGCCGCGGAGCGCTTCTGGGGCTCGGCAGCACCTACCGGGTCCTTGGCCGTTACGAAGAGGCCGTCGCCACACTCGGCGACGCGGCGGCCCGGTTCCCCGAGGACGGAGCGCTCAAGACGTTCCTGGCCATGGCGCTGTACAACACCGGCCGGGCACATGACGCGATGGAGATCCTGCTGACTTTGCTCGCGGCCACGAGCAAAGCTCCGGAGATCGCGGGATACCGGCCGGCGATCGAGGAGTACGCCAAGGACCTCGACGCCACGGTGTAGCGGCGGCGCCGACACCGTCGCCCTGACGGCATCGTCCTACGCCCGCCTACGGCGCAGCCACTTCAGCAGGCCACGCGCTTCCTGAACCGAGGTGTCGATGGTGACGTCCCTCAGCAGCTCGAGCTCTGGAGTGGGAGGCGCCGGTTCGACCATGGGGCGCGGCGCGGGTCGGGGCGCCGGGCGTTGCGCGCGGGCCTGGACGAGGCCGATCAGCAGGCTTGAGCGCAGCCAGCGGATCTCGTCCGGGTCGTCCGCCGTCGTGATCCTCTCGACGATTCGCGCCACGGGCGAGTCCGGTGCTCCGTTGGCGCGTGGCAAGGGCTTGAGCCGGTTGAGGTAGGCGCGTTCGTAAGGATCCCTGATGGTCTCCGCGAGCTGCACCGGATCCAGCAGCGAGGCCATGGCGGCGACGCGCTCCCACGGATCGTCGGACTGCCTCAGCAGGAAGTCCGCGTGGCGGCCCCGCCAGTTGCGCGCCCTCAAGTCCTGGCCGTCCTCCAGTCGTTCACGCAGCGCTCCCGGCATGCGTCCGGTGAGAAGGTCGGTATTGGTTTCGGTCTCGGCGAACTGCCGTAGTTCCTCGGCGAGATAGAGCCAGACAACAGCTCGATACCGGTTCAAGTAAAATTTTACCGGAACCAACGCACCAACTCGGGCGAGACGGGTGAAGCGGGCCGGGCTGATGCCCATGAGCCTCGCACCCTCTGTGGTGCCCACGGCTCTGATGCCTTCTCGCAGCGACTCGGGGAACCCTTCGCTTCCGCGCACGCGGTCGATCTCTTCGCGCGTGACGCGCCGCTGACCGCCCGTCCCGTCCCCGACGGTGCGGATGCGTCCCAGCACCACCGCGAGATCGAACTCGCCACGCTTGAGGCCCAGTTCCCTCGCGGCGCCGCTCGGCGTCAACGATGGCCGGACGGCCGTCGCGGTGGCCGTCTGCGTGACCGTGTCACTTGTCATGATGGTTCTCCCCCGTGAGACGTGCTTGCTCTCGGGAAAAACCGTAGCCCGACCACCGCGATCCTCGCTCGGCCTGTGGATAACTCTTGTCGTGGCAGCGTCAGTGCTGGTCAAGCACCGACGTCAGGCTTGTCGGAAGGTGGCGTCAAGGCTGGTCAGAGGTCCACGACAGGCGTGCGTTCCGGTTGCCGGGCCCCCACGCCCAGATGTTCGCCGACACGGTTCACGAGCAGTGTCATCTCGTAGGCGACTTGGCCGATGTCGGCCTCCGCGGCGCTCAGGACGCAGAGGCAGCTGCCGTCGCCCGCCGCCGTGACGAAGAGGACGGCGTCGTCGAACTCGATCATCGTCTGGCGCACGTTCCCGGCGCGGAAGTGGCGCCCCGACCCCTTGGCGAGGCTGTGAAGTCCCGAGGAGACCGCGGCGAGATGCTCCGCGTCCTCGCGCTTCAGATCGGAACTCGCGCCCGTCACAAGCCCGTCGTTGGACAGCACCAGCGCGTGCCGTACATGCTCCATCCGCTGTGTCAGGTCGTCCAGCAGCCAGCCAAGCCCCGAGTTCTGCCCCATGATCCCGTCTCCCCGCGTCCGCTCCCCCTGGCTGGAGGATCTGACCTGCCAGCCTTCCCCACGTCCGGCGCCCCGGCAAGCATGATGGGGACATGGCACAGAAGATGACCGATGAACAATGGCGGGCCTTCGTCTCGTACGGCACGCGAACCGGCAAGCTCTCGACGGTCAGGGCGGACGGCAGCCCGCACATCGCACCCATCTGGTTTCTGCTGGACGGGCAGGACCTGGTGTTCAACACCGGCAAGGAGACGGTGAAGGGCCGAAACCTCGCCCGCGACGGACGCGTCGCCTTGTGCGTGGACGACGATCAACCGCCGTTCGCCTACGTCGTTCTCCAGGGCCGCGCCGAACTGATCGAGGAGATCGACCAGGTTCGGCACTGGGCGGCCCGGCTCGGTGCGCGGTATATGGGCGAGGACCGGGCCGAGGAGTTCGGCAAGCGCAACGGCGTCCCCGGGGAACTCCTGGTGCGCGTGAGGATCGACAAGGTGCTCGCGTCCTCCGGAGTCGCCGACTGAGGTTCAGCCCACCGAGTCGAGCAGTCGGGCGGTGTGCATCCGCCCGGCGTACTCGACCAGCCGTATCAGCACCTCCTTCCCCGAGTCGCGGTCCCGCGCGTCGCACAGCACCACAGGCGTGCCACGGTCGAGGTCCAAGGCCCGTGAGACATCCTGCGCGCCGTACGTACGGGCGTGCGCGAAGCAGTTGACGGCCACGACGAACGGGATTCGCCGGTGCTCGAAGTAGTCGACCGCGGGGAAACAGTCCTCGAGCCGCCGCGTGTCCGCGAGGACGACGGCGCCCAGGGCGCCCTGCGACAGTTCGTCCCACAGGAACCAGAAGCGGTCCTGTCCCGGAGTACCGAAGAGGTACAGCGAAAGTCCCGACCGGATGGTGATGCGGCCGAAGTCCATGGCGACGGTCGTCGTGGTCTTCCGGTCGACACCCTCGGTGTCATCCACCGACTGGCCTGCCTCGCTGAGCAGTTCTTCGGTGCGCAGGGGACGGATCTCACTGACCGCTCCGACCAGGGTGGTCTTGCCCACCCCGAAACCGCCCGCCACCAGGATCTTCAGTGCCATGGCGGCGGTCTCGCCGTCCGCGGCTTCAGAGAGCTCGGAGACCATCGATCACCTCTCGGAGGATCTTTTCATCGGGAAGCTGTGCGGGCGGCACCGGTCGGCTGACCTTGACGAAGCCCATCTCCAGCAGGTCGCCGAGCAGCACCCTGACCACGCCCACGGGCAGATCGGCGCCCGCGGCGAGTTCGGCGACGGACTGTGTCTCGGCGCGGCACAGCCCGATGAGCGCCCGGTGTTCGGGGCCAAGAGCGGTGTCGTCCCCGAGGCCCAAAGCGTCCGCATCAAGCGTCACCAGTGCGATCAGGTCGAATCGGACGCCGGACGGTCCCGGATCGGTCCGTCCGCCCGTCATCGCATAGGGCCGGACGAGGGGCCCGGCTTCGTTGTCGTACCACTGGCTGTCCACCTGACGCGGCGGGCCGTCTGATTCGTTGGTCATGGCTACCGGCCGTCCTCGGTCATCCGGCTGCCGGAGGTTGCGCGGCGAGGCGCGCGGGGGTGTGGAGGTGCTCGCCCACCCGTTTGACCAGGCGGGCCATTTCGTACGCCACGAGTCCGATATCGGCCGTCACGGAGCTGAGGACCGTAAGGCAGGAGCCGTCGCCGGCGGCCGCCACGAACAGGAAGGCGTCATCCATCTCGACCATGGTCTGGCGCACACCGCCGGCCCCGAAATGGCGGCCCGCCCCCTTGGCGAGGCTGTGGAACCCCGAGGCGACGGCGGCCAGATGCTCGGCGTCCTCTCGGGTCAGGGCGGTCGAGGCGCCGACCGGCAGGCCGTCGTTGGACAGAACCACGGCGTGCCGTACCTCACCGACGCGCAGCACCAAGTCGTCCAGCAGCCAGTCGAGTTCACCGATTCGCCCGGCGGGAGTGCTCTGGTCCTGGATCATGCGGGGTCTCCTTCGCTGCCGTCCCTGCCCGATACGGGTCCTGAGGTGTCGGAGGCCGAACCGGCGACGCCACCCGGTCGTGGACCGCCGCCGCGTGCCCAGCCGTCGCGGTAGGCGGCCATGCGGTCGCGCACTTGCTCGGGGCTGCGCTGCTCGTCTCCCCTGGAGGCCTGGAGGGCCTCCGCTGCTACGGAGGGGCGCTCACGCAGTTGAGGGGCGAGGCTCGCCTGACGTACGCGGCGGGGCAAGTCGCCCGACGCTTCCTGGGCGTCCGCGCTCGGGACATCGCATTCTTGTGCGTCCGCACTCGCCACATCGAGTTCCTGAACACCAGCGTGCGCCACGTCGAGAGCTCCGGCGTCGAACGGCCGGGAGTCGCACGGCCCGGAGCCGTACGGCCGGGAGTCGTACCCCCTGTGCGGCCGCAACGTAGTGACACCTGGCGGCTGCGCCTGCACCGGGGCCGACAGGACGGGCCGGGACGGGACGGTTGGAACGGAGACCTCGTGCCTACGCTGCGCCGGGCTTGCGTCCACACTCTCCACCGGACCGCTGTGCAGCAGTGCGGTGGGCAGGAGCACGACCGCGGTGGTCCCTCCGTAGGGTGACGTACGCAGATGCACCTTGATGCCGTGCCGAGCGGCGAGCCTGCTGACTACGAAGAGGCCCAGCTGATCGCTGTCGAACAGGTCGAGCGCTTCGGAGTGCTCGACGCGGCGGTTGGCCTCGGCCAGCATGTCCACCCCCATGCCGAGGCCGCGGTCCTCGACCTCCAGGGCATAGCCGTTGCCGACCGGTTCACCGCTGACCCGCACTTTGGTGTGGGGCGGTGAGAACTGTGCCGCGTTCTCGACGAGTTCGGCCAGGAGGTGCGTGAGGTCGGCGACCGCTGTACCCAGAACCGAGGCGGTGGGCAGTTGGCGAACCTCCACGCGCGCGTAGTCCTCGACTTCGGAGACCGCCGCCCGGACGACGTCGGTCAGGGACACCGGCATCCGCCAGGCCCGCCCCGGGGCGGCTCCGGAGAGGATGATCAGGCTTTCCGCATGGCGCCTCATCCGGGTCGTCAGGTGGTCGAGGCGGAAGAGGTCGCTGAGTTCGTCGGGGTCGTCGGCCCTGCGCTCCATCATGTCGAGGAGGCTGAGCTGGCGGTGCACGAGGACCTGGCTCCTGCGGGCCAGGTTGACGAACACCCCGGA
Organism: Streptomyces anatolicus; assembly: GCF_019400875.1. NCBI lineage: Bacteria > Bacillati > Actinomycetota > Actinomycetes > Kitasatosporales > Streptomycetaceae > Streptomyces > Streptomyces anatolicus. The sequence continues at coordinate 18,846 of NZ_WMBF01000005.1, forward strand.
GATCCCGCTGGCGAGCTCCGCGCGCTCGATCGCGGCGTGCAGTGCCGCCCGGTGGACCGTGCCGAGGGCTTCGGAGACCTGCCCCGTCTCGTCCTCGGCAGGCGGTCCCGGCGGCGCCTCGGCACGGATGTCGATCTCCTCACCGGCGCGCAACCGTCGCATGGCGTGCGGGAGTTTGCGGCGGGCGATCTCCAGGGCGCCGTTGCGCAGGCTGACCAGCTCGATGACGAGGCCTCGCCCGATGCGTACGGAGATGACCAGTGAGGCGGCGACCGCGATGAGGCCGAGGAGGACGGCGGCGCCCGCCGGGGTGAGCACACCGTGGGTGAACGGGTCGGTCCGGTCCACGGCGCCGCTGTCCGCTGCGTCCTCGATCGCGTGGAGTTCTTTCCGCACGGCCGCGTAAGCCCTGTCCCAGTCCCCGGCGGGGGCCGCGGCCAGGGCCTTGCGGCCGGGCTCGGCGGCCAGCACCTTGTCCTCGGCAGCCTGGACATCGCCATACGCGCCCGCCACTTCCAGACCACGCCAGGCGGCCCGTTCGGGCCCGCGGAGGTCCGCGACCGCCGCTTCGGTCAGGGTCCGACGGGTGTCGACGGCGCCGGTGAACAGGCGGAGCCGCTCGCCGTCCAGAGTGCCGGTCAGCCTGGCCGCCGCGAGCACGGCGTCCTCGCGCGCCAGCATTTCACCCGCCCTGGAAAATTCGAGCAGCACGCGCGCGTGGGAGCCCGGTTCGGCTTCGTGCATACCCGTGAGCGCACCGCCCACCGCGAAGGCCTGCGAAATCGTCTTCGTGTACTGGACATACGCCTCGTCCCAGCCCGCGCGGCGGTCCAGCACGTCGGTCCGCAGCGAACGCAGCTCCTCGGCTCCGCTCACGAACGCGTCCAGCCGGTCCGCCACGCCGTCCGGGAGTCCCGCTCCGTCGGCGACGGTCCGGTTGTCGCCCAGGCGCAGTCTCGCCACCGTCCGATCAGTGCGGGCCGCCTGTCTCTCCAGGACCTCGCCACGGCCGGCGCCGGGCTTGGCCGCGTAGCGCACGGCGGCGGTGCGTTCTGCCTGGAGCGAGGTCAGAGCCGCGTCCACAGGGGCGCGCACCTCGGCGTGCACGCGCTGCAACTGCCGCAGGCGCGCCACGTCGTGTGCCGTACTGACGGTCGCGTACCCCCACAGGGCGAGCAGCGAGACGACCGGCACCATCAACAAGCACACGATCTTGGCGCGTACGGTGCGGGGGCGTATCCGCCACCGCACCGCACGTGTGGGTGCCTCATGATGTGGCGGCTCGGTGAACTGCTCCTCCTCGTCAGGGCGTTCTTCGCGCTGATAGTCGCTGAGTTCGTCACGTTGTTCGTCAGCGGGTGGGCCTGTATGGGCGCGGCGACCGCGTGCCGGTGGTGATGGCGTGGCGCCATCGACGGGGTCATGGGTCCTACGGGGTGTACGCATGGCCTCCTCGCTCGGATGGGGATCGGGACGTACTCCGGGATGGGGCGTATTCCGGCGTCGCCGCCCTTGCCCGCCGCTAGCGCGCAGCGCTCTCGACCGGACGCTGGGCGGACTCGGAGGCCTCGCGCTCGTCCGCTGTGGGAGACAGCGCGACGAAAGCCGAGGTCAGGAAGAGATAAGAACCGAGGCCAACGGCCAGGGGGAAGATGAACTGCATCGTCGTGGCCCCGGGGAGCACAGCTTCGGAGGGCGTGACGCGCACACTCACCGCGAGCATCCCGGTGTAGTGCATGCTGCTCACCGCCCCGCCCATGACGAGCGACGCTCCCGCGACCGCGAGGGGCGATTTGATGTTGAGTCCGGCCCACAGCGCGGCGGTCGCCGCGACGACGGCGATGACTACGGAGAGACCGACGAGCACCGGGTCGTACCGCACGTCCCCGTGGAGGCGCAGTGCGGCCATGCCCAGGTAGTGCATGCTCGCGACGCCGAGGCCCGTGGTGAGGCCGCCGAGCGCCAGTGCCCGTCCCCGGTCTCGGCCGTATCCGACGGCGAAGACACCGGCGCCCACGACGGCCATCGCGACCAAGAGGCTCAGGATGGTCAGCGGCACGTTGTAGTGGATCTCCGTGCCGGTGACCCCGAAGCCGAGCATGGCGACGAAGTGCATCGTCCAGATGCCGGTGCCCAGCGCGGAGGCGGCGGTGAGGAGCCAGTTCCTGCGCGAGCGCCCCGAGGACCCCAGGGCGCGGACGGTGCAGCGCAGCCCCAGGGCGGCGCCGATGCAGGCCATCGCGTACGACAGCACGGGGGTAAGCCAGCCGAAGGTGGCGTGGTCCAGGTGTCCCATGGCCCAGGGACGCTAGTCCGGCCGGGGGCGCACAACGGGGGCGCATTTCGAAAGCTGGTGGAATATGACAGAGAGAGGGCACTGAAGGATCGCGTCACGGTCGAACGAGTGCGCCCAACGTGCGTGCTGTTCTTGCGGGATCATGGGTCGCATGAGCGACGACCCGACACAAGTCAAGGACTTCTTCACGGCCCGCGCCGCCGACTGGGACACCCGGTTCCCCGACGACGGGCCCGCCTATCAGGCTGCCGTGGCCGAGCTCGGACTCCGCCCGGGCTCTCGCGTGCTCGACGCCGGATGTGGCACGGGGCGCGCCCTCCCGGCCCTCAGGGGCGCCGTAGGCCCCTCGGGAGTGGTGCTGGGCGCCGATCTGACACCGGCCATGCTGGAGGCCGCCAGGAACGCGGGCAGGGATCGCGACGGACAGCTCCTGCTCGCCGATGTGGCGCGGCTGCCGGTGCTCTCCGGATCTCTCGACGCCGTTTTCGGCGCCGGACTGATCTCACATCTGCCGGATCCGGCGGAGAACTTGCGAGAGTTGAGGCGCGTGGTGCGCCCTGGCGGGCTGCTCGCCCTCTTCCACCCGATCGGCCGGGCAGCGCTCGCGGCCAGGCAGGGGCGACAGATCACGCCGGACGATCTGCGGGCGGAGGCCAATCTCCGCCCCCTCCTCGCCGGCTCCGGCTGGCGCATGACGTCGTACGTCGACGAGGACGCCCGCTTCCTCGCCCTGGCCGTACGCGAAGACTGAGCGGACCGGCCTTCAGGGCGTCGCCCCGGCCGACGTGCGGCCCGCCACCTCGGCGGCGAACGCGTCGGCGTTGTCGAACATGACGTTGTGTCCCGCTCCCGGCACGGTCACCACCCTGACTCCGGAAGCCGTCAGAGCGTCCCGCCCCGGGAGGTTCCCGCTCGACGCGCCCTGCAAGTAGACGCGGTCCATGGTCAGCGCCATCAGCATCCGGCGCATCGTGGGCCGCGTCCCCGCTATGAGCCCGACCGCGCTTCGATGCAGGCCGCGGGGGTCGGCAAGGCGCATGGTGGCCGCCCACGTGGGCCCCACCGCATCCAGCACGCGCGCGTAGCCGCCACCGACGAAGTCCTCCTCTTCGTAGCCGGCGATGCCGCTGCTGCCCGCCGTCAGGGGCGGGTTCGGGTCGAGATTGGCTTCCGCGAGGACCAGGCGCGACACGAGGTCGGGGCGACGGTGTGCGAGCACGATGGCCACGGAGCCGCCCATGCTGTGCGCGATCACTTCCGCTGCGGCGACTTGGGCCTCGTCCAGCGCCGCAGCCAACGCCGCCGCGTGCTCCTCCAGCGTGTAACCGAAGTCGGCGGGCCTGTCGCTGATGCCGTGTCCGGGAAGGTCCACGAACAACGAGCGGCGGCCGACCAGTTCGGGCCTGGCGGCGATGTGCGCGTGGTAGACGGTCGAGGTCGCGCCAAGACCGTGGACGTACACCCTTGCCGGGTCGGCGCCGTCAACCTCTGTCCACCGCACGCGGCTCCCCCGCGCGTCGAACCGTGCCTCACGCATGGCTGACTCCCGCTCCCTGTCGTCGTGTGCAGCGCCTCGCCCGGCGCACGAGTCGTCAGGGACGATACATCGCTGACGATGTATTACGTAACTGATGTACCACGCAGACGGCAGGGCATACGGCAGAATGCGGCGCATGCTCGAACTGGCCATCCTCGGTTTCCTCTACGACACCCCCCTCCACGGCTACGAGCTGCGCAAGCGCATCACCGCACTGACCGGGCACGTACGGCCCGTCGCGGAGAGCACGCTGTACCCCGCCATCAAGCGGCTCGAGAAAGCGGGACTACTCGCCCGCGAGACTCAGCCGGGGGCCGTCGCGGCGCCGCGCCACGTCCTCACTCTCACGCCGGAGGGCAGACAGGAGCTGCGCAAGCGGCTCGCGGAACCGGCGCAGGGAGACATCACCGACGAAAACCGGTGGTTCACGCTTCTCGCCTTCCTGCGCCACTTGGACGACGAGGCGGCCCAGAGGGCGGTGCTGCGCAGGCGGCTGACCTTTCTGGAGGAACCCGCGAGCTTCTTCTACGACGGCGAACGGCCGCTGAGCGCGGAAGAGCTCGACGACCCCTTCCGGCGCGGCATCCTCACGATTGCCCGCGCGACCAGCCGGGCTGAACTCACCTGGTTGCGCGCGACCTTGACGTCACTCGGTGGGAGTGACCGTTGAGCTGCCCTTGTGCGGCACCGGGCAGCCTCGAACGCCGGGCACCGGGAACGTGCCGAGCTGGGCGACCTCGTACCCGCCGGGGTATCCCTTGATCTCCCAGTTCTGCCGGGCGTAGTGCGGCGCGCTCCGCGGCGGCATCAGGCGCACGGCACGCCCCCGCAGGCGCACCGCTCCCCTGACCAGCGAACGGGTGACGGCACCCGGCTGGTCGTAGCGGAAGGCGCGCAGCAGGGGTTCGTCCAGCAGGGCGAGGGTCGCGGAGCGCATCACGGGCGCCAGAGGGCGCGGGTACCAGGAGGCCATCAGGTCGAGGGTCGCGTCGGAGACCTCGCGTGCGCCTTCGTCCCAGCCGAAGTTGGCCTCTTCGTAGTCGTCGAGGCAGTTTTCGAACTCTTCGTAGGTGCGGGGGATTTCCTTGATGCCCATGTGCTGGCCGAGGGTGCGGTAATACGCGGCACCGGCGGCCGTCTCATGACGCGAGAGCCTGCGCCAGCCGTAGGAGTCGATCCACCGCTTGGGCATCACCACGAAGGTGCACAGTACGTAGCGCATGTCGTCATTGCTGATGTCGTAACTGCGGTGCATCTGGTTGATGCGGCGGATGGCGGTACGGCCCTCGTCGCTACCGAATCCGTGTTCTACGACGGTGTCGAGGAGCAGGGCTGTGTCGTCGTACCGCTTTTGCGTACGACCCGTCAGTTCAGCTGTGTCCGCGAGCAGTCGGCCGATGCTGGGCACGGCATAGGTGCGGTACAGGGCGAGTTCGAGTGCGCGCGTATAGTCCCAAGGGAATTCGAACGTCGCGGTGAGCCGGTAGATCTCGAGGAAGTCCTTTTCCGGGTCCAGGCGCCTGATCTGCTCGAGCCGCTCGAAACGCTTCACGCGTTGTCCCCTTCTGTGACCGGAACACCAACTCTACTTTGGTGAGGGATGGATGAGTGATCAGCGGGTGAGGCCATACCCGGGGGAAGGCAGACCACATGATTGACAGGCTCCGCAAGTTCTGGCGCGCCGGCAAGGGTGCGGAGGGCGAGCGCCCCCAGGCCACCGACAAGCGCAAACGCCCGCACAATCTCTTCGAAGCGGCCGCTGTCTACGTGGCGGCCTGCGCCGAGGACGATCGGGACCAGATGGACGAGGCCGCGGGGTGGGTCTCCCCGGAGGCCCTGTCCTTCGGTGTCAGCGAACTCGCGTGCCGGGCTGTCATCGCTCTCGCGCGGGAACGTGACGAGTCGCCTCGGGACGTGGCCCGTACGCTTCTGGGGCTGCCCGCCGCCTGATCCTTCGTCCGCCCGGAGAAGTCGGAACGGGGCGAACCCGCGGAGGTTTTGTCGCTCATCCACCTCTCGACGATCTCAGGGGCGGCTGGTTAGGGTGCGCCGACGGATGAAGCGAGGGGAGGCCGGCATGGCCGTGACCGACGACGCCGGCGCCGCCGATGACGACGCGCTGTATGTGCTGACGGCGGTTCTCCTGACACCCGCGAAGTTCCCCAGCGTGCTGGGTGACGACTATCCGGAGGCGTGCGCGGCGCTCGGCCTCGCATCGCTCGCCGCCGGTTACGGACTGGTGCTCGGCCAGGACGGCGATGGCGCGCGATGGACGGTCGTCGTCGACGATGTGTCGCTCGTGGCCGTCGCGATTGCCTCCTGGGACTGCGGGATGGAGTACGACCTGTCCCCTGACGCACGTACTGTCGTGGCCGCACTGCCCGGCTGGCCCCTCGCGGTCGCTGTCGCGGCGCCGGGCGTGCCTGCCCCGCATGACCCGGAGCCAGCCCCTGGGGACGAGGACCAGCAACCGCTCACGCCACCGGAGTCGGACGTGTGGGGACCGGCCCAGCGGCGCCTGGGCGCCGATGAGATAGCCCTGCGATGGGCGGCGTGGCGGGAGCAGATCGACGACGCCGACTTCGCGAGGGACCACCCCGACAGCGCGTTTCCGACGGACCCCGAGAAGGCGCCGTTGACTGGAGTGCGACGAGTACTCGCCGAAGCGCGTGCGTACCTGGACACGCCCCCGCCCCTCGGACGAGTGCGGTCGTCTTTCGCTTCGGGAGACGCCCGCATCCTGCGGGCCGACGGTCCCGGCTGGTCCTTGGTCGCCAGGACCGACGACATCGCCTTCGTGCTCCTGGACGAGGAGCCTGGCGAGGTGTTGCCCGTCGGCCGCGGACCTGAGCTACCGGAGCTCTTGAAGGCCCTCGACGAGATGGCGGTCCGCCCTTCATGAGCGCGCACTACAGCGGTCTCAGCGCCCTATCTCCTTGCGCGTGACCCGGCGCAGCCTGCGCCGCTGCCCGGGGTCGAGCGTCAGATAGGCCGCCGCGGGCACTCCGAGCACGATCAGGAGTGCGGCCCACCACGGCAGCCAGAACAGCATGATGAGTCCGGCCGCCACACCTCCTGCGGCGATCTTCGCGTTCCTCGACATGTGTGTCGCCTCCTTCGCGGCTGGTGCCGCTCTCTGTCTGGGAAAACGGGATCTGACCTCGTACGGTTCCAGGTCGCGACCCTGAGACATCCCTGACAGACCCCTGAGTCGACCCCTACTGCCCCCACCGCCTACTGAGTGCCCCCCGCCGGCGTCGCCCACCGCCTACTCGACCCGCAGAGGCTCACCGACTTCGTACATGTGGCGCAGGACCTGTCGGTAGGAGTCGACGAATCCGGCCTCTGTGTAGGACATGCCCACGGCGGCGCAGTGATCGCGTACGACAGGCTGGACAAGGCGCAGGTGAGGCCGGGGCATGCTGGGGAACAGGTGGTGCTCGATCTGGTAGTTGAGCCCGCCGAGGAACCAGTCGGTGACCGGGCCACCGCGGATGTTGCGCGAGGTGAGAACCTGCCGGCGCAGATGGCCCCAGCGCTCGCCGTCCGGGTCGGGCATCTCCATGCCCTTGTGGTTGGGCGCGAAGGCGAGCCCGAGGTGCAGGCCGAACAGCGCCTGGTGGATGGCGGCGAAGACGATCGCGTGACCCAGCGGCATGGCGGCGAGCAGCAGCGTCACGTACCCCACGAGGTGAGCGACGAGAAGGAGCCCTTCCACCACGCGCTCGCGCGGAGACTGACGTCGCAGGTCCTGGAAGCCGTAGAGCTTCATGGCGATGCCCTGGAGGAGCGTCAGCGGGAAGAAGAGCCAGGCCTGGTTGCGGGTGAGCCACCCCCGGAAACCCACCCGGAGCTTCGCCTGCCGGCGGGTCCAGACGAGGACATCGGCGGCGACATCGGGGTCCTTGTCGACGTGGTTGGGGTTGGCGTGGTGCCTGTTGTGCTTGTCGTTCCACCAGGCGGAGCTCATCCCTAGGAGGAGATTGCCGTGTACGAGGCCGATGGCTCGGCTGATGGACCGGTCGCCGGTTATCTGCGCGTGCCCCGCGTCATGGCCGATGAATGCCGTTCGGGCACACAGGATGGACAGGACGGGGGCCAGCAGCAGCACCCACCAAGAAGCTCCGATGACGAACATCCCGGTACCCACAGCCACAAGCGCCAGAGCGTTGGCCGCGATGGTGCGGGTGTACCAGCCGGTGCGGCGGTCCAAGAGGCCCTTCTCCTTGACGGTGCGCAGGAGGGGCGTGAAATCACTTCCGGTGGCCTGCTTGCGGGCGCCGGGGGAAGGGCGTTCCGCGACTGCTGCCTGGGGCATGGGTGGGTCTCCGGTCTGCGTGACGGCGGGGCTGACCTGATCAAACGTAGGGCGAGGTGACCTGGGGCAACCATGGCGCCACCACCCGTGTTCAACGGGGGACAGCACCGCCCGACAGGGGGTTTGATGACACCCCTCCGAGGGGAAGTGATCGGGATCACCCTCGACACACGTCCGCCGCATGCTCACCGTGCTGTACTCTCGGCCGCTCCGGTGTCAGTAGTCAAATTTGAGGAATGCGCTATCGCTGTGCCAAGGCTCCCCGTTGTCTCCGCCTCCGAGATCTCCGAACTGTCGCGCTGTTCCGTACTCTTCGTGCCCGCCGATCCCGCGCGCGGGGGGCAGGTCGCCTTCTGGTGTCCCGATGGCACCGAGCCGCCTTCGGTCGGTGACGCCGCTTTCGAGGAGCTGGCCGTCGCCGTCCCTACGGACGACGGCGTCGAACTCAGTGCCGTGCCCGCGGTCCTGCTTCCGGTACGCGCCGCGCTGCCCGTCCTCACGCGCGCGCGTGCCGCGTCGGGGACCCACCCGACAGCTGCCTTCTGGGGGACGGCAGGGGTCCTCGCGCTGCAACTCGCTGCCCGTGGACTGCTTTTGCCGGGCCTGACGGCCAGTGATCACGATTCCTGGCGAGCCGGCCCGTTGGGGGCCGAGGATCTGCAGCGACTACGTGACCTCGCCGCGGCGATGCCACCGGCCGCCCACTCGCTGCCGCTGGACGCCGACGCGCCTCTGCGGCTGCCCGAGCCGGAGCGGCTGCTGCGCCAGTTCCTCGATGCCGTGGCCGATACGCTGCCGCGCTCCCCCGCCGCAGCCTTGGCGGCAGGCGGGCCCGTCTTCGCGTCGATGGAGCCACAGCACGTTCCCGAACAGCGGTCCTGGGCCACGGACGTGGCGGCGGGTCACGACGCCGGGGTACGGATCTCGCTGCGCGTGGAGATCCCCGGCCTCGTCTCGGTCACCGAGGACGGCACCCGGCTGACCTTCCGCGCAGTTCTGCAACTGCACAGCGTCAGCGACCCCACGCTGGTGGCGGACGCCGCCGAGGTGTGGGCCGGGGGCGGGACGACGGAACAGGCCTTCGGTCCGCGGTCCCGCATGGACGCCCTCCTGGCGCTGCGACGTGCCACGCGCGCGTGGTCCCCGCTCGCCCCGCTGCTTTCGGCCACCGTGCCCGACGCGATCGAACTCGCCGACGAAGAGGTCACCGATCTCCTGGGCGAGGGCGCCCGGGCGCTCGCGGGCGCGGGCGTCGACGTGCACTGGCCGAGGGAATTGGCGCGCAGTCTCACCGCGCGCGCGGTCATCGGTCCGCCGGACGAGGAACAGGACGGAAACGGCAAGAGCCCGGACAAGCCGACGTCCGACACACCCTCGTTCCTCTCCCCCGACGCCCTGCTCGCCTTCAACTGGCGCTTCGCACTGGGAGACCAGCAGCTGACGCGCGCCGAACTCGACCGGCTCGCCGAAGCGAACCGTCCCGTGGTGCGCCTGCGTGACCAATGGGTGCTCATCGCTCCCGAGGAGGCACGCCGCGCCCGCGACCGGCTCGACCGCAAGGTCACGCCGATCGACGCCCTCAGCGCCGCCCTGAGCGGCACCACCGAGGTCGGAGGGCAGCGCGTCGACGTGGAGCCGACGGGGTGGCTCGCCACGTTGCGCGAACGGCTCGCGGACCCGGAAGGCATGGAGCCCGTCGGCCAGCCCGAGGCACTCGCGGCTGAGCTTCGCGACTATCAGCTGCGCGGTCTGAACTGGCTGGCGCGGATGACCTCGCTCGGCCTCGGTGGCTGCCTCGCCGACGACATGGGCCTCGGCAAGACGATCACGTTGATCTCGTTGCATCTGCACCGCCAGACCCAGAAGGACACAGCGGGGCCCACGCTGGTGGTCTGTCCGACGTCATTGATGGGCAACTGGCAGCGTGAGATCGAGAAGTTCGCGCCCGGCACGCGCGTACGGCGATTCCACGGAGCCCAGCGCAATCTGGAGGGCCTTGCGGACGGCGAGTTCGTACTCACCACCTACGGAACGATGCGGCTCGACTCGGAGAGGCTGGGCCGGACCCCCTGGGGCATGGTCGTCGCCGACGAGGCGCAACACGTCAAGAACCCGTACTCGGCAACGGCGAGGCAACTGCGCACCATCGGGGCACGCGCGCGCGTGGCGCTCACCGGCACCCCCGTGGAGAACAACCTCTCCGAACTGTGGGCCATTCTGGACTGGACCACTCCCGGCCTGCTCGGCAAACTCAGCACCTTCCGCACGCGCTACGCCCAAGCCGTGGAGGGCGGCGCGGATCCGGGCGCGGCCGAGCGCCTCGGGCAGCTCGTGCGGCCGTTCCTGCTGCGCCGGCGCAAGTCGGATCCAGGGATCGCGCCCGAGTTGCCGCCGAAGACGGAGACCGACCGTGCCGTCTCGCTCAGCGCGGAACAAGCGGGCCTCTACGAGGCCGTCGTGCGGGAAACGCTCGCGGAGATCTCCGGGGCCGACGGTTTCGCGCGCCGCGGGCTGATCGTCAAACTCCTCACCGGCCTCAAGCAGATCTGCAACCACCCGGCGCAGTACCTCAAGGAGGACAAGCCGCGGATCCCGGGACGCTCCGGAAAGCTGGAACTGCTCGACGAGTTGCTGGACACGATCCTCGCCGAGGACGCGAGCGTGCTCGTCTTCACGCAGTACGTCCAGATGGCCCGGCTCATCGAGCGGCATCTGGCGGACCGCGGTGTCCCGTCGCAGTTCCTGCACGGCGGCACGCCCGTCGCGGAGCGCGAGGCGATGGTGCAGCGCTTCCAGGACGGCGAGGTCCCGGTCTTCCTGCTGTCCCTGAAGGCAGCGGGTACCGGGCTGAACCTGACACGCGCCGAGCACGTCGTGCACTACGACCGCTGGTGGAACCCCGCCGTCGAGGCACAGGCCACCGACCGTGCGTACCGCATCGGGCAGACGCAGCCGGTGCAGGTGCACCGGCTGATCGCGGAGGGCACCATCGAGGACCGCATCGCCGACATGCTGCTGCGCAAGCGGGAGCTGGCCGATTCCGTTCTCGGTTCGGGCGAGGCCGGACTCACCGAGCTGACCGATGCCGAACTGTCCGACTTGGTGGAGCTGCGAGGGGGCACGCGATGAGTGACATCCATGACGAGGCGTACGGAGCCGAAGACGGCGACGGGCGCGGCGACGGAGCCACCGACGAGCGCACGTTCGAGGCCATGCCGCCCGCGCACGGGCGGGGCTTCGCGCAGACCTGGTGGGGTCAGGCCTGGCTGAAGGCGCTGGAGGACACGGCCCTGGACCTGGGTCAACTCAAGGCGGGGCGTCGGCTCGCGCGCGCGGGTGCCGTGGGTGCGGTCTCGGTGCGGCCTGGCCGGATAACGGCGGTCGTCCAGGACCGCGACGGCACGCCACACCGTTCCGACGTGCTGCTGCAAGAACTGAGCCCCGAGGAGTGGGACCGCTTCCTGGGGATGGCCGTCGAGCGGGCCGGGCACATCGCGGCGCTCCTCGACCGCGACATGCCGCCGCACTTGGTGGAGGACTCCGCCGCGGCGGGCGTCGAACTCCTGCCGGGCATCGGAGACCTGGAAGCGGAGTGCGACTGCGAGGCGTGGGACCACTGCGGGCACACGGCCGCCCTCTGCTACCAGGTGGCGCGGCTGCTCGACCAGGACCCCTTCGTGCTCCTGCTGATGCGGGGCCGTGGGGAACGCGAGCTGCTGGACGAACTGCACGTGCGCAGCCTCACTCGCGCCGATTCCCCCGAGCCGCGTGACGAGCCTCAGGAGGCGGCTCCAGAGGGCGTCAGCGCCGCGGAGGCGTACGCGGACGGCACCATCCTGCCTCCGCTGCCCGGTCTGCCCGCACTGCCCTCCGAGCCAGGCCTGCCGCCCACGCTCGACACGGAGGTCGGGCCCGCGCAAGGCCTCGATGTGGAGGCGGTGGAGTTCCTGGCGGCACAGGCGGCCGTCGAGGCCTACCGGCTGCTGGCGGAGGCGCTCGCTCCGGGCCATGACCGGCTCGCGGTCGAGGATGAGCTGAGCGTGCGTGAGGATGCCGTACGTCTGGCCGCCGCTGATCCGGGTCCGGCGGTCGAGGCCCGGCTGGCCGCGGCGTCCGAGCATAGCCGTGACGGTCTCGCGCTCGCCGTCCGGGCGTGGCGGTACGGGGGGCGGGCCGCGCTTCGCGTACTCGAGGAGGAGTGGGTTCCCGAGGAGGATGTGCTGGCACGCGCGCGTGCCGCGCTCTCAGCGGCTTGGGATGATGGCGAGCGCCCGGAGCTGCGGGCCGCACGCAATCGGTGGACCGTGGTCGGCTCGGACGTTCAGCTGCGCCATGGGCGCGACGGCCGTTGGTGGCCCTACCGCAAGGAGCGGGGTCGCTGGACCCCGGCGGGACCGGCGGCTCACGACCCGGCGACTGCTCTGGCCGTGGCGAGCGGCAGCGAGTGACAAAGGCGCGCTCGGCCCGATGATGGCGGGGAGGCGCGGACACCGGTGCTTGGCCGAAAAGCAACGCGGCGCTCACCGGCGTGTTCGCGCCGCGCACCGGTGCGCCGGGAACACCGGCGCACGCACTCACCCTGGTCAGCGATTGAGCGCGGCCATGTCATCCGCGAGCGTGGAGGACGTCGGGACCAGGGAGGTCTGACGGCAACGAGCCGTCCCCGGGCTCGGCAGCGGGGAACCGGATGCGTCAGCTCTGCCGGCGCGACCTACGTGAAGGGGGTGACCAGGGCACCGCGCCCCATCACGGCTGAACGGATCGGTGGTTGCCGACGTCGCCTCCTGCCCCTCGCGGGAGGCGACGTCGGCGCCGGTTCTCCGGAGGCCGGCGCCGTACTCCCGCTTCAGCCGCGTGCTCCCAGGAGATGGTCCATGGCCAGTTGGTCGAGGCGTTCGAACGCCATCCCGCGCGCGGCGGCCGCCTCCATGTCGAAGGCCTCGTAGGCTCCCCGGTCGGCGAGCAGCCCGGAGAGCCCGTCGTCGGCCGTGGGCAGCGCGAGCTCGTCGAGACGGGAGGCGCTCAGCGCCTCGCGCACCTCGGGGTCGGCACGGAAGGCAGCCGACCGCTCCCGAAGGATCAGGTAGTTGCGCATGCAGCCGGCGGCCGACGCCCACACCCCTTCGTAGTCCTCCGTACGGGGCGGCTTGAAGTCGAAGTGGCGCGGCCCCTCGTAACCGCCCCTCTCCAGGAGGTCCACCAACCAGAAGGCGCTGCGCAGATCGCCCGCTCCGAACCGCAGGTCCTGGTCGTACTTGATGCCTGTCTGGCCGTTCAGGTCGATGTGGAAGAGCTTGTCCGCCCACAGTGCTTGGGCGATGGAGTGCGGGAAGTTCAGTCCCGCCATTTGTTCATGGCCCACTTCGGGGTTGACGCCGAACAGTTCGGGCCGCTCCAGTCGCTCGATGAAGGCGAGGACGTGACCGACCGTGGGGAGCAGGATGTCGCCGCGCGGCTCGTTCGGCTTCGGCTCGATCGCGAAGCGCAGGTCGTAGCTCTGGGAGGTGACGTACTCGGCGAGCAGGTCGAAGGCCTCCTTCATGCGGTCGAGTGCGTCGCGTACGTCCTTCGCGGCCCCGGATTCGGCTCCTTCCCTGCCGCCCCAGGCGACGTAGGTGTGCGCGCCCAGCTCCACCGCCAGGTCGATGTTGCGGATCGTCTTGCGCAGCGCGTAACGGCGAACCTCGCGGTCGTTGGCGGTGAACGCGCCGTCCTTGAAGACGGGGTGGGTGAAGAGGTTCGTGGTGGCCATCGGCACTATCAGGCCTGTCGCGTCCAGTGCCTGTCGGAAGCGCTTGATGTGGCCTTCGCGTTCCGCGTCGGACGACCCGAACGGGATCAGGTCGTCGTCGTGGAAGGTGACTCCGTAGGCGCCCAGTTCGGCGAGGTGGCGCACCGAGTCGGCTGGGTCGAGCGCACTGCGTGTGGCGTCACCGAACGGGTCACGTCCCTGCCAGCCGACGGTCCACAGGCCGAAGCTGAACTTGTCCTCAGGAGTGGGCTGGTAGTTCATGTGCGGCTCCCTCGACTATTTCGTCATGGCCCTTTACAAATTAGTATCCGGAGGCTCCGCTGGGAAGGTCGGGGAGGAAACTCCGGGACGTACCCGGGCGAGCCGCAGGAACGGAGACCGCTCATGTCATCAGCGCCCTCAGCACAGGGGCCCCTTGTCGTCGGCGTGGACAGCTCCACGCAGTCCACCAAGGCACTGGTCGTCGACGCCGCCACGGGCCGGATCGTGGCGAGCGGCCAGGCGCCGCACCGGGTCAGCGCGGGCGAGGCACGTGAGAGCGATCCCCAGGAGTGGTGGGAAGCGCTGTGCGCTGCTCTGCGGCAGTGCGGTCCCGTGGCGCGGGAGGCCGCTGCGGTGTCGGTCGGTGGCCAGCAGCACGGGCTGGTCACGCTCGACAAGGGCGGCAACCCGGTGCGGCCCGCTCTCCTGTGGAACGACGTGCGCTCGGCCGCGCAGGCGCGGAGCCTCCTGGAACGGCTCGGCGGCCCCAAGGAATGGGCCGACCGGCTGGGCAGTGTGCCGGGGCCCTCCTTCACCGTGACGAAATGGGCCTGGCTCACGGAGCACGAGCCGGCCGCCGCCCGCTCCACAGCCGCCGTCCGCCTGCCCCACGACTACCTCACCGAACGCCTCACAGGGCTCGGCACGACCGACCGCGGTGACGCCTCGGGGACAGGCTGGTGGGCGTCGGCTTCGGAGACGTACGACGAGGAGATCCTCGGCATGGTGGGGCTGGACCCGGCGTTGCTCCCCCGCGTGGCGCGTCCCGGTGAAATCGTCGGCACAGTGCGCGACGGCGGTGAACTGCCCTTCTCCAAGGGCACGCTGGTCGCCCCCGGCACCGGCGACAACGCAGCGGCCGCCCTGGGCCTCGGCCTACACTCGGGCACTCCGGTACTGAGTCTCGGCACCTCGGGCACCGTGTACGCGGTCTCCGAACATCGCCCCGCGGACCCGACCGGCACGGTGGCGGGCTTCGCCGACGCGCGTGGCGGGTGGCTGCCATTGGCCTGCACGCTCAACTGCACGCTGGCCGTCGACCGGATGGCCGCGCTGCTGAACCTGGACCGGGAGGCAGTGGCACCGGGCGGCGCGGTCACGCTCCTGCCCTACCTGGACGGCGAGCGGACGCCGAACCTCCCCCACGCCACCGGGATGGTGCACGGCCTGCGACACGACACGACACCCGGGCAGTTGCTCCAGGCGGCGTACGACGGAGCCGTGCACTCGCTGCTCGGCGCTCTCGACCGCGTACTGGACACGGACGCCGACAGGTCGCTCCCGCTGTTGCTCATCGGAGGCGGAGCGCGCGGCGCCGCCTGGCAGCACACCGTACGTCGCCTCTCCGGGCGTCCCGTTCAGGTGCCCGAGGCTCAGGAACTGGTCGCGCTCGGTGCCGCCGCGCAGGCGGCAGGCGTACTCACCGGCGAGGACCCGAGCGCGATCGCGCGGCGCTGGGGCACCACGCAGGGGCCCGTGCTCGACCCCATGGAGCGGGACGACGAAACGCTGTCCCGGATCTCCGGGGTACTCTCCGACGCGGCGCCGCTCCTGGACAGGGCGCCCCATGGGGAGTGAGGGCTGACCGAGGCATGACCGCACCGCTGCACGACAGGGACTCGGGTACGTCGGCCGCACGGCCGCACGACAGGCACTCGGGTACGTCGGGTGCGCGGCTGCCCGACACCCAGCAGGGGATGCGGCGCCGCAACCTCTCACGGGTCATGCACACCGTGGCCGCGCACGGCCCCCTGTCCCGTGCCGCCGTGGCCTCCAGGATCGGGTTGACGCGAGCCGCCGTCTCCACGCTGGTGGACGAGTTGATCCGCTCCGAACTCCTGGACGAACTCGGGCCCGAGCGGCCCGGGAGGGTGGGCCGCCCCGGTTCAGCTCTCGCGGTCAGCGCGCGGGGTCCCGTGGGCGTCGGGGCGGAGGTGGGCGTGGACCATCTCGCGGTCTGCGCGGTCGACCTGCGCGGCGAGACGCGTGCACGTGTCATCCAGCAGGTCGGCAATCGCGGGCGCCCACCCGAGCCGGTGCTGCGGGAACTCGCCGCCCTGGTGCGACGCGTCTGCGCCGAGGCCCGCTCGGCGGGCCTGTCCCCCGCGGGTCTCGCGGTGGCCGTGCCGGGCCTGGTCGCCAGGGACACACACTCGGTCGTCCGCGCTCCCAACCTCGGCTGGCACGACATCGACCTCGGGCCGCACTTGCCCCCCGAGCTACCGCTGACGGTGGACAACGAAGCCAATTTCGGGGCGCTCGCCGAGCTGTGGCTGGGCGAGGGCACGCCGGAGGACTTCCTGCACGTCTCGGCGGAGATCGGCATCGGCGCCGCGCTGGTCATCGATGGTCGGCTACTGCGCGGAACGCACGGTTTCGCGGGCGAGTTCGGCCATATGCCGGTGTGGCCAGAGGGTCCGAGCTGCCCCTGCGGTGGTCGTGGCTGCTTGGAGCAGTACGCGGGCGAGAAGGCGGTGCTGCGCGCAGCGGGGCTGGAAGCGGGCGAGGACCGCGTCGCGCTCCTCGCCGAGCGCGCCGCGGCCGGTGACAAGGCGGTGCGGCGAGCGCTGGGCGGCGCGGGGACGGCACTCGGCATCGCGCTCACCGGCGCCGTCAACCTGTTGGATCCACGGGCGGTGGTGCTCGGCGGGGCACTGTCCCGACTCGCGCCGTGGCTGCTTCCGTCGCTGGAGCGGGAGCTGGCAGGGCGCACGGGAGGCCGGGCCTGCGGGGTCACGGTCTCCGGGCTCGGGTCAGACGGGCCTCTGCTGGGCGCGGCACACTCGGTCGCTCGGGCGGTGCTGGATGATCCGGCGGGGGTAGGCGCTGCGGGATAGGAGCATCGCGGCTCCTACCGCGGACTGCGGCGCAGCTGGTTCGGCGAACCCCGGCATGGCTGCGTCGGCGACCTCAGCGCTGATCACTCCACTCAGCTCCACAGCCGCCGGGTCCCCCATTCGAGTGGCCGAGATTTCCACAATCTCGATGCTGTGCACAGATACGAGTTTCACCCTTCCACCCCAACCGGCAAGCGCCGTAACGTAATTCACGCGAGGCGCTGCCCCGGCGTGGTGACGGCGGCGTCCTCGCGGATCGGGGGATTCACATGTCGGGGGAGAATGATCCGGGGCTGCGCCGTGAGCCCATCGGGCTCCGCGAGTCCTGTTCCAGAGCGTTACGGCAGTGGCCTGGCCGCGTCCACCTCGACGACAAGCCCATGCCCGTGCCCGATCAGAACGTTGGCCTTTCGGACCAGAGTGGAGCAGTGCAGCGATGAGCGACCCCCGAATTCTGACCGTACGGCCCGAGCCGGGCGAGTACGCCTGGACGTTCGGCGGCGCCCCGCCCGTGGCGCGCATCGCCCCGGGCACCGTTCTCGACCTGTTCACGGAAGACTGCTTCGCCGGAAACGTGCGCTCGGAGAAGGACCTCGTCTCCCAGGTCTGCGAATTCCCGTTCCTGAACCCGCAGACAGGCCCCTTCTACGTGGAAGGCGCGGAGCCCGGCGACACCGTGGCCGTGCACTTCGTGTCGATCGAACCGGCCCGTGACTGGGCGGCCTCCACGACAGTCCCTCTGTTCGGCGCTCTCACCTCCACGCACGCGACCGCCTCGCTCCAGCCTCCGTTGCCCGAGGCCGTATGGATCTGGCAGCTCGACCGGGCTCGCCGGACCGCGCGGTTCAGCGCGCGGGACGGTGACTTCGAGGTAGATCTGCCCATGGACCCCATGCACGGCACGGTCGGGGTAGCCCCGGCCAACCTGGAGGTGCGCTCGGCACTCGTGCCCGACGCCCACGGCGGCAACATGGACACACCCGAGATGCGGTCGGGCGTCACCTGCTATTTGGGGGTGAACGTGGAAGGCGCCTTGCTGAGCCTGGGCGACGGGCACGCGCGGCAGGGCGAGGGCGAGACGTGCGGGGTCGCGGTCGAGTGCGCCATGAACACTGTGGTGATCGTCGAACTCCTCAAAGGGGTGACCACTCCCTGGCCCCGCCTGGAGTCCGATACGCACATCATCTCGACCGGATCGGCACGCCCGCTGGAAGACGCGTTCCGCATATCCCAACTCGACCTCGTGCAGTGGCTGGTCCGGGATTACGGCTTCGGCGAGCTGGACGCCTATCAGTTCGCGACGCAGACCGTCGAGTCGCCGCTCGCCAATGTCTGCGACACCAACTACACATGTGTGGCAAAGCTCCGTAAGGAATGGCTGCCCGCGCGGGAGACACACCGCGGTCTGCACGCCCGGCTGCGCGAGACAGCCGCCACGCTCCCTCAGGGAACAACCCTACGCACCTCCTGGTAGCCGACACCGCTCTTTCCCGTGCAGTACACCCGCCCGTCCAGTCGTCCCCCTCCCCACCCACCGAGAGGCAGGCCAGTCATGGATCGAACAAGACGCTTCCCGAGCAGGCGCCGACTGCTCCAGGGCGCGGCCGCCGCCGTGCCCGCGGCACTCCTGCCCGTCGGCCACGCGGACGCCCAAGCCCTGGCCGTCGACTACCCCGCCGCCGAGTGGGTGCCGGCCAGCACGTCCAACTACACGGCCGCCAACCGCCCCAGCACCTATCCCATCGACTACGTAGTCATCCACGTCACCCAGGAGACATACGCGGACACGCTCGCCATCTTCCAGAATCCGGCGAGGAAGGTCTCGTCCCACTACGTGGTGCGTTCCCAAGACGGTCACATCGCACAGTGCGTCCGCGATCGCAACGTCGGTTGGCACGCGGGTAATTGGACCTACAACACGCGCAGTATCGGTATCGAGCACGAAGGATGGGTCGACAAGCCTCAGTACTTCACCCACGCGATGTACGAGCGGTCCGCCGCGCTGACCGCCGCCGTCTGCTCGAAGTACGGCATACCCAGGGACCGGGAACACATCATCGGTCACCACCAAGTTCCCGGCTCGGACCACACGGACCCCGGCCCGTACTGGGACTGGACGCGCTACATACGGCTCGTCAACTTCGCCTGAGTAGCTGCCTCGACGCACTCCACCTTAGAACGAGCAGTCCCGCACTTCGCGGCACGCTTGTCGGCTTCCGTTTCCGGGACGACGATGGCACGACCGCGTCACTGCATCGCCGTCCCGGGAGGCCGAGTTGACCGATCCATGGGTGGCCCTGGAGCCGGGCGCCGACCCCGCCGAGCGGGTGCGGGTGCTGCGCCGGGCGCACGAGAGGTTCACCGCCGCGGGGACGGTGGTCCGCCCGGTGCGTTCCGTTGTGGCCGAGTCATGGCGCAGGTCGGCCAGGGCGCGTGTCAGTCCGGAGGGCGACGGCGCCGCCGTGGAGCTGACCGACGGCGACCTCGGGGCGTATCGGGCGGAGCATCCGCTGGCGAAGGTGATGCCGCTGTTCCGTGAGTTGATGGGCACCTTCGCAATGGATGGGGAGCATCTGCTCGCCGTGTGCGACGCGCAGGGCAGGTTGCTGTGGGTCGAGGGGCATGCGGCGACGCGGCGGCACGCGGGGCGGATCAACTTCGTGCCGGGGGCGCGGTGGGCGGAGTCCGCCGTGGGGACCAACGCGCCGGGTACGGCGGTCGCCGTGGACCGGCCGGTGCAGGTCTTCGCCACCGAGCACTTCATGCGGCATGTGCAGCCGTGGACGTGCGCGGCGGCTCCGGTGCACGATCCGCGCACCGGGAGGCTGATCGGGGCCGTCGACATCACCGGCGGGAACGGTCTCGCGCATCCGCACAGCCTCGCCTTCGTCCAGGCGGTCGCGAGGGCGGCGGAGTCCCAACTGGCGCTGCTGGCCCCGTCGGCGAGGGCCGGGGGCACGGTCGAGGTCTCGGCACTGGGCCGGGACGAGGCGCTGCTCGTGGCGACTGGGCGGAAGGTGCGGCTCAGCCGTAGGCACAGCGAGATCGTCGTGCTGCTCGCCCGTCATCCGGAGGGGCTGAGCGGGGACGAGTTGCTGTGTGCGCTGTATGAGGACGAGTCGGTGCCGCAGGTGACGTTGCGGGCGGAGATGGCGCGGCTGCGGCGGGTGCTCGGGGCGGAGCTGCTGCGGTCGCGTCCGTACCGCTTGGCCGTGCCTGTCGAGTGCGATGTCGACACGGTTGAGCGTCGTCTGGGCGCAGGCGCGGTGGCGGCGGCCGCCGCCGCGTACGCCGGGCCGCTGCTGCCGCAGTCACAGGCGCCCGCCCTGGTCCGCCTCCGGCGCAGGCTCGCCGACCAGCTACGGGCGGCGCTCATCGACCGGAGCGACCCTGACCTGCTGGCGGACTGGGCCCACGCTCCGTGGGCCGAGGACGACCTGGTGGCGTGGCGGGCGCTGGCCGCGCTGCGCCCGACGCCTGCCGTCCTGGCCCGCCTGCGGGAACTGGACACCGAGCTGGCCCTCGCCGGACCGCGCCCCGAATCGGCGCGCTGCCCGCCCCGGATCTCCGAGTCGACCGCCACGCTGCCGTCACGCCGCCCACCCAAGCGGGCCACCAGTACCACCCACTGAGGGCGCCCACCGACAGAGGAATAGAGGCATAGAGGGAACGCAACCTAGATGCAACGTCCGTGGTTCTAGCCTCCGGGCGAGAGCTGCCCAACGGCGGGCAGTCTTCCCCGGGAGGCCAGCCAAGATGACCCGTTACGCAGCGCCCGGTACCGAGGGCGCGATCGTCTCCTACCAGTCGCACTACG
The DNA here is from genome assembly GCF_019400875.1 of Streptomyces anatolicus. Lineage (NCBI taxonomy): Bacteria > Bacillati > Actinomycetota > Actinomycetes > Kitasatosporales > Streptomycetaceae > Streptomyces > Streptomyces anatolicus. The sequence continues at coordinate 39,664 of NZ_WMBF01000005.1, forward strand.
ACCACTTCATCGGCGGCGAGTATGTGGCTCCCGCCCGTGGCCAGTACTTCGAGAACCCCAGCCCGGTCAACGGGCGGCCGTTCACCGAGATCGCCCGGGGGACCGCCGAGGACGTCGAGCGTGCTCTCGACGCGGCGCACGCGGCGGCGCCCGCTTGGGGGCGGACCTCGGTCACCGAGCGCGCGGACGTTCTGCGGAAGATCGCAGACCGGATGGAGGCCAATCTCGAACAGCTCGCGGTCGCCGAGAGCTGGGAGAACGGCAAGCCGATCCGCGAGACGCTGGCGGCCGACATTCCGCTCGCCATCGACCACTTCCGTTACTTCGCGGGCGTCATCCGGGCGCAGGAGGGGTCGCTGAGCGAGGTCGACGAGGACACCATCGCGTATCACTTCCATGAGCCGCTCGGTGTCGTCGCACAGATCATCCCGTGGAACTTCCCGATCCTCATGGCCACATGGAAGCTGGCCCCGGCACTCGCGGCGGGCAACGCGGTCGTCCTCAAGCCCGCCGAGCAGACCCCGGCCTCCATCCACTACTGGATGAGCCTGGTCGCCGATCTGCTGCCGCCGGGCGTGGTCAACATCGTCAACGGTTTCGGGGTCGAGGCGGGCAAGCCGCTGGCCTCCAGCCCGCGCGTCGCGAAGGTCGCCTTCACCGGGGAGACCACCACGGGGCGGTTGATCATGCAGTACGCCTCGGAGAACATCAAGCCGGTGACGTTGGAGCTGGGCGGGAAGTCGCCGAACATCTTCTTCGACGACGTGTGGGCCGCCGACGACGACTTCCGGGACAAGGCGCTTGAGGGCTTCACGATGTTCGCCCTGAACCAGGGCGAGGTCTGCACCTGTCCGTCGCGGGCGCTGGTGCAGCGCGGGCAGTACAGCGAGTTCCTCGAAGCGGCGATCGCCCGCACCGAGCAGATCAAGGCCGGGCACCCGCTCGACACCGACACCATGATCGGCGCGCAGGCCTCCAACGACCAGCTGGAGAAGATCCTCTCCTACCTGGACATAGGTCAGCAGGAGGGCGCGAAGGTGCTGACGGGTGGCCAGCGGATCAATTACGACGGTGAGTTGGAGGGCGGCTACTACGTCCAGCCGACGATCTTTGAGGGCGACAACCGCATGCGGATCTTCCAGGAGGAGATCTTCGGCCCGGTCGTCTCGGTCGCGTCGTTCATCGACTTCGACGACGCCATCAAGATCGCGAACGACACGCTCTACGGGCTGGGTGCGGGGGTGTGGACGCGGGACATCAACACCGCGTACCGGGCGGGCCGTTCGATCCAGGCGGGGCGCGTCTGGACGAACTGCTACCACGCCTACCCGGCGCACGCGGCGTTCGGCGGTTACAAGCAGTCGGGCATCGGCCGCGAGACGCACAAGATGATGCTGGAGCACTATCAGCAGACGAAGAATCTGCTGGTGTCGTACTCGGCGAAGAAGCTCGGCTTCTTCTAGACGCACGGAAAAAGGCGCCTGACCTGGGCCTTTGCCCGTCAGGCGCCTTTCACTCGACCCACTGAGGTCAAAGCCTGGTTTGCGGTGTAACTCCCAGTTTCTCCCACAGCCATCCCCCTCCTGACCAGCTGTTCCGGACCAGTCACGGACCAAAACCCCGACTCAGCCCTCACTCGCCACCCCCTTGCTGACGCGGTCCCACTCCTCCATCGACTGCTCGATGAGGCGGTTGGCCTGCTCCCGGACGCCGTCCAGGAACTTGGCGTAGTGGCGGAAGAGGACCTCGATGCTCTGGCCCGCGCGGCGGGCCCATTCGGCCGGGTCCACACCGGAGTACAGCCAGAACGAGATCCCTGCGTGCCGCAGATCGTAGGGCCGCTTGGCCAGCCCGGAGGCGAGTTCCGTGTGGGTCAGGACATACTTCCGTGCTCGCGCCCATGTCGTGCCGTACGCGGCTGCGTCCACGTAGTTGCCGACCTGGTTCCGGAACAGCCGCCCGTCCGGCGCCACGCCGAACCAATCGATGTGCGCGCGCAGGATGCGCACGAACTGCGGCGGGATCGGCACAGGTCGGGTCGCGGTAGCCGCGCGGCGCTTGAGCGAGTGCACCTCGTGCACCGCGCCGTCGTCCGTCCAGTCCTTGCCTGCGGCGAGGCGTTCCTCGGCTGCATGTACTACGCGGCCACGCGAACCGGCTGCTTGGGGCGGTGGCTCACCAGCGCGGACGCGGTCCTCACCTGTTCGGAGATAACCCCCTCAACGGGCTCAGGCGGAACGCTCCGCCCGTCAACGAGGAGGTGGACCCGGCTGCCGTCCCCTATCCGGCCCAGGCCAAAGTAACCTTTCTCCACTGCGGTGTTGAGCGCTTCGCTGAACGCAGCCCTCTTGCGCCGCGCTGTCTTGGCTGCAGCCGCCTTGCCGTCCAGCTTGCGGCACAGGGAACTCGGCCCTGGCGGCTACGCGCACTGGCAGGACGAGCGGACGAGGGCTCCCGTTCTCGCTGCACACGCGATCGAGACAGAGGCTGTCCGGCGTAAGGGATGTCGCTCGTCCGGGGGTGCAGAGACCTTCCCGCTGTTCCGGGTGGTGCGCAGCACGGGATGTGTCCCCGGGCCCCTCTCCGCCGGGGCCTTTTCCGAGTCCCGTACCGGAGGTGACCGCCCGTGGTCCTCGTCATCGTCGTTGCCGTGCTGGCCCTGCTCGCCGGCCTCGCAGCCAACCGCTGGCTGCGTCCCCGCCTCATCAGCGAGGACGACGACTCGGGCATGGCGGTCAAAGACTTGGTCGGCCCACTGCTGACCCTGACCGTGCTGCTGCTCGCGTTCGTGCTCGTCACCGCCAACGGTTCCTACGGAAAAGCCGAGGTCGCCTCCCGCGGCGAGGCCCGGGCCGTCGACCAACTCGTCGAGGCCGCCGAGTACGCGCCCGATGCCCAGAGGACCAAGGTCCAGGCAGATGCCGTTTGTTACACCCGCGCCGTTCGCGAGCAGGAATGGCCCGCGATGGCCGACGGCAAGGGATCGGCCGCTCCCAGCGTCTGGTCGACCGACTTCCGCCACGTCTTCCGCGAGATGGAGGGCAGGCCGGTCTTCGGCATGCTGGTGGCCGCCGACAACAAGCGCTCGGAGGAACGCGAGGAGCGGCTGACCCAGGCGACCGCGAGCGTTCCCAGCGCGATCCTCTGGTTCCTGCTGGCAACCCTGGTCATCACTGTCATGGCCCTGGGGACCTGCATCCCCCGACGTAATCACCGAGGGCAGATCATCACCCTCACCGTCATCACCGCACTCCTCACTGGCACCTTGTGCATCATCCTTGACGTCGACCGCCCGTTCGGCGGCATCATCGACGTGAAGCCCACCGCCATCTCCGACATCGAACGCCAGGCCACCCGCGACTTCCTCGCCCACCACCAGGCCGCCGACCTGCCCTGCGACGCCGAAGGCAACCGCCGAAACACCTGACCGAACAGGCCCGGGCTCGCCCGGCGCTCGTCGTCGTCCGCCACAAGCTGTCGCGCATCGACAAGCACAGCGGCTCGCAGAGCAGGCGAGATCGGCTCCCTCAACCAAGGCGGAGGAAGCCAAGCAGAAGGCCAGTGAACAGGCTGAAAGCAACCTCACGGGGGACGAGGAGTCTGCGGACGACGGGTACGGAAACGGCACACCCCGCGTCAGCGGAAAGGTCAACCATCGCTTCAGCGGACCGGCAGAAAGAAGTGTCCCGAGCGACGGGCTACAAGAGCGCGGTTTTCAGTCATCGAGTGTTTCCAGCGAGCGTGATTTCGGCATTGGCAAGCACGCCGCGAGCGAACACGCTGGTACTCGCCGACAAGTCAGCGTTCGGGGTCGGCCCGTCCCCTGCGCGCCGCGGGTCCTATACCCCGGCGTTCGGGCTGTCAGTAGACCGGTGCGCGATCGGGGTGTCGTGCTGCGACATCCGCTCTGCCACAGCGCCCGCGGAGGCGATGGAGGGAAACATGCGCGGCGTACGAGAGGTGATGACGCACTGCCCCTACTGCGCTCTCCAGTGTCCGACACGGTTGCGAAGCGACGACGAGGAGGTCGAGGTCAGTCCCGGTTCCCTGAGCGATGGCCGGCCGGGTGCGCTGTGCCGCAAGGGCTGGACGGCTCCGGAGCTGTTGCGCACTCCCGACCGGCTGCTGCAGCCGCTATTGCGTGGCGCTGACGGGGAGCTCGTCCCGACCGACTGGGACCGGGCGCTGGACTTCATGGCCCACCGCTTACGGGACCTGCGTACCGAGCACGGTTCGGACGTGGTCGGCGTCCTGGGCGGCGGCGGGCTGACCAACGAAAAGGCCTACCTGCTGGGCAAGTTCGCCCGTATCGCGCTGGGTACGAGCCGCATCGACTACAACGGGCGGTTCTGTATGTCCGCGGCCGCAGCAGCCGGCAATGCCGCCTTCGGTCTCGACCGGGGGCTGCCGTTCCCTGTGACCGACCTCGAAGACGCACAGGTAGTCCTCCTCGCCGGTGCCAACCCGGCGAGCACCATGCCGCCGTTGCTGCGGCATCTGGAGCGAGCCCAGCTCGTTGTCATTGATCCTCGCCGTACCGCCACGGCCCGCCGTGCTGCGCTCCATCTGCAGCCTGCCCCCGGCACCGACCTTGCTCTCCTCCAGGGCATGCTGCACGTAGCGGTCGTCGAGGGGCTGGTGAAGCGGGAGTACGTGCGTGAACGCACCGTTGGCTTCCAAGGGGCTTGGCAGCAAGCGTCGGCGTGGTGGCCCGAGCGGGCGGAGCAGGTCACCGGAGTTCCGGCGGCAGAGCAGCGCGCTGCGGTGCGGCTGCTGGCCGAGGCGGAGCGCTCCTACGTGCTCAGCGGCCGGGGCATCGAACAGCACACCAGAGGCACCGACACGGCGGCGGCCCTGATCAACTTATCGCTGGCACTGGGCCTTCCGGGCCGGGAAGGCGGTGGATACGGTTGTCTCACCGGGCAGGGGAACGGACAGGGCGGACGGGAGCACGGCCAGAAAGCCGACCAGTTGCCCGGCTACCGGCCGCTGAGTGACCCGGTCGCACGCGCGCACGTCGCCCGGGTCTGGGGCGTCCCCGTGGAGTCGCTTCCCGGTCCCGGGCCCAGCGCCTGCGAACTCCTCGGCATGCTCGGCGCCCCGGGCGGTCCCCGGGCCCTGTTGGTCTTCGGCTCGAACCCGGTGGTCTCCGCCCCGCACACCAACCATGTCCGCGAACGACTCGCGGCGCTGGACCTGCTGGTGGTGGCGGACTTCGTACTGTCGGAGACGGCCGCACTGGCCGATGTCGTCCTCCCGGTCACGCAGTGGGCCGAAGAAGAGGGCACCCTGACGAATCTGGAGGGCCGAGTACTCCGCCGCCGACGCTTGCTCAGGCCTCCTGGTCAGGCGCGCAGTGACCTGGACGTACTCTCCGGTGTCGCCGCCCGCCTGGGGCAGCCGGCCGAGCGGTTCCCCACCGTGCCGCGCCTAGTCTTCGACGAACTCCGGGCCGCGTCCCGCGGCGGCAGAGCCGACTACTCGGGCATTGACTACGAACGGCTGGACGCGGGTGAGGTACTGCACTGGCCTTGCCCGACCGCGGGCCACCCCGGCACGCCGCGACTGTTCCTGGAACGCTTCGCTCACCCGGACGGAAGGGCGCGGTTCGCCGAGGTCGACCACTGCGACCCCGCCGAAATTCCGGACGAGGACTACCCGCTCCACGCCACCACCGGCCGTCTCCTCCTCCACTACCAGTCGGGCGCGCAGACGCGGAGGATCTCCGAGCTGGCCGCGTCCGCGCCGAACCCGTTCGTTGAGATCCACCCCGATACGGCGCACGCCCTCGGATTGAGTGACGGTGAACTCGCTGACATCGACTCTGCCAACGGTCACGTTGTCGCCCGGGTTCGCCTCGACCGAGGGATTCGTCCGGACACCGTCTTCGTGCCCTTCCACTTTCCGGGCCGCGGTACGGCCAACCTGCTCACCGGCAACGCCCTGGACCCAGTCAGCGGGATGCCGCAATTCAAGTCGGTCGCCGTACGCGTCACGGCACATGGCGCTGCCGGAGAGACCGCATGAGTGCGGTGGTCATCGCCGGCAACGGCCCGGCCGCGCATCGGCTGGCGGAGCGGTTGCGCCGGAACGGGCACCGGGGGGCGATCACCCTCTGCGGTGACGAGCAGGAGCCCGCGTACCAGCGACCCCTCCTCACCGCCGTTCTCACGGGTGAACTGGACGCCGACGACGTGCGGCTTGCCGCGTTGCCCGACGACGTGCGGGTGCTCACCGGCGTCACCGTCACCGGGATCGACCGGCGGCACCGCCAGGTACTCACCAGCGACGGGCGCCGACACCGATTCGACCACCTGGTGCTTGCCGTAGGGGCGCGTACGGCGGTGCCGGACGTGCGCGGGCTGCGTGCGGCTCGCGGCCTGCTCGCGGAGGGCGTGAGGCGACTGCGGAGCCTCGCTGACTGTCGCGAACCTTGCGTCGGACCGACCGTGGTGCTCGGTGGCGGGCTCCGCGGCGTCGAGGCCGCAAACGCGCTGGCCTCCTTCGGGCACGACGTCACGCTCGTGTACCCCGGCCGTACTCCGCTGCACCGTCACGTGGACGCTCGTGCGGGAGGACTACTGGCCCGGGCGCTCAGTGAGGCCGGTGTCGGGCTGCTGCCGGGGCGCCGGGTGACCGGGCACGGCCCGGGAGTCGTGTCCCTCGATGACGGCCGCGAGCTCCCGTGCGGGAGCCTGCTGCTCTGCAGCGGTACGACCCCCAACACCGCTCTGGCACGGGAAGCGGGCCTCGCCGTACACCGAGGTGTTCTGGTGGACGCGCAGCTACGGACCACGGACCCGGGCATCCACGCGCTGGGCGATTGCGCCGAGCACCAAGGTGTCGTTCTCGGCGGACTGACTCACGCATGGCGGCAGGCCGACCGTCTCGCCTGCCTGCTGACGGGTGGTCAGGAGCGGAACAGCGACACAACGGATGTGACCGTACTCCGACCCAGGACACAGGGGTTCGATCTGCTCGCCCTCGGTCCAAAGAACGCCTTCCACGAGGGCATGGCGGAGGACGGTGAGGAGGTGGTGTTCCACGATCCGGCACGTGGCCGCTACGCACGCCTGATCCTGTACCGGCAGCGCGTGCGTGCAGCGGTCCTCGTGGGACTGCCGCGAGCAGCTGCGACCGTGCAGGGCCTCCACGAGCGAGGCCTGCTGGTGCCGCGTGACCGGCTCGCGTTCCTGTCGGGCACGTCCGGCGTCTATCGCGGGCAGCCCGCACCGGACACCTCCGTCGTCTGCCCGTGCAACAACGTCACCCGCGGCACGTTGAGAGCCGCCTGGGACCAGGGTGCCCGGGACGCGGACCGGCTTGTCAGCTCGACCGGCGCGGCCACCGGGTGTGGCACCTGTATGCCCTTCGTCCGTGAATTCTGCGCCGAGCTGAGCCGCGAAGGGATGGTGCCATGACGGAACATGTGGTCGTCGTCGGCCACGGTCCGGTCGGCCACCGCCTGATCGACAGGATCCGGGACGGGGAGCGGGTGCGGCATCGGCGAGTGACGGTGCTGACGGACGAGCCCCACCCCGCCTACGACAGAGTCAATCTGTCGTCCTGCTTCGAGGGCACCAGCTCCACGGAGTTGCTCCTGCCCGGGCCCCGCACGAGGGAGGCCCCGTGGACAGATCTGCGGCTGAGCACGGAAGTGGTGGCCTGCGACCCGGCCGCACACACCGTCACCTGTGCCGACGGGACGAAGGTGGGTTATGACGCGCTGGTCCTCGCCACGGGGTCCCGGCCATGGGTGCCGGCTGTTCCCGGCCATGACTTTCCCGGGTGCTTCACTTACCGCACTCTGGAGGACGTACAGGCGATCCGGAGAGCCGCCCGTCCGGGCAGAGCCGGGGTCGTGGTCGGCGGTGGTCTGCTGGGGCTGGAGGCCGCGAACGCCCTGCGTCTGCTCGGCATGGTGCCGTACGTCGTCGAGACGGCTCCCCGACTGCTGCCGGCGCACACCGACGACGGCGCCGGCCGGCTCCTGGTACACCGCGTCCGCTCACTGGGAATGACCGTGCGATGCGGTACCGGGGTGCGGGAGGTGACACCCGGGGCGGACGGACGGGTGGCGGCGGTGGTGCTGTCGGACGGCACCGAAGTCGAGGCCTGTCTGGTCGTCTTCACCGCCGGCATCCGGCCTCGTGACGAACTGGCCGCGGCCACCGGACCTATCCGCGCGGACCGCGGTGGGTTCCTGGTGGACGAGCGGTGCCGGACAAGCAGCGACAGAATCTGGGCCATAGGCGAGTGCGCCGCGATCCACGGGCGCTGTTACGGGCTGGTGGCGCCCGGATACCGGATGGCGGAAGCGGTGGCACGGCAGTTACTGGGCGCCTCGGACGCTTGCTTCCGTGGAGAGAACAGCGTTATTCGCCTCAAGCTTCCCGGTGTCGACATGGCCGCATTCGGTGATGTGCACGCCGAAACGCGGGACGCGATGGAGTTTTGCTGGAACGACCACTCGACGGGCACTTATTCCAAGCTGGTGCTCGCCGGTGATGGCAGGACACTGATCGGCGCGATTCTTGTAGGAGCGAGTGTGGGTGCATTGCCCGTGCTCCATGTGTTGCGAGGGCATGAGCTGTCCGCCTCGCCGGAGGAACTGCTGAGGTCCGTGATGCCGGGGGCAGCTCCGGTACCGTGAGATTCTTTGAACCGTTGATCAGGTATGCGAAAAAGGGGACGGATGTGTCTTCTGATTCCGGTCGTCTCTCTCCTCGGCTCGGCCTTTTGTCGATCACCGTGTTCGGCTTGGCGTACATGGCGCCGGCCACAGTCGTCACGATCTTCGGAGTCATTTCCGCAGCGTCCCACGGCACTGCTCCCATGGCGTTCTTCATCGCCACCGTCGCCATGACCTTGACGGCGCTGAGCTACGGAAAATTGGCCCGGCGGTTCCCCACGTCCGGGTCTGTTTACACCTATGCCCGGCGCACCCTCGGTCCGCGGTCCGGCTTTCTGGCCGGATGGGTGCTGCTGCTCGATTACTTCTTCCTGCCGATGGTCGCCTGGCTGATTCAGGCGACCTATATGCACGCTCAGCTCACCTTCCTCCCGATGTGGGGTTGGCTGGTCGCCGTGATCGTGGCCACGACACTGGTGAACGCGCTCGGCATCGTGATCGCGGACCAGGTGAACAAGGTACTTCTCGGCTTGACCGCCCTGGGCCTGCTGGCACTCGTGACGGCGTGCCTGCTGCAGCTCGACGAAGCCTCATCCGGAGCCGGTTCCCGGGCCCTGTGGAACGAGGCGAGTTCGCTGAGCACCAGCGCAGCTGCCGCCGCCGTGGCCGCCTACGCCTTTCTCGGCTTCGACGCCCTCAGCACCCTCGGGGAGGAGGCGCGGGAGCCGCGCCGTGACATTCCGCGCGGCATCGTCCTGACCGTGCTCGTCGGGGGTGCCGTCTTCTGCGCCGTCAGCCTGCTCATGCAGTGGCTGCACCCGGGAGGAGAGTTCGAGAACGAGGACGCCGGCGGATACGAGGTGGTGGCCACGGTCGGTCCGACTTATTTGGCCGATCTCGTCAGCGCCGTCATCATTGTCGGAGGTCTCGCATCCTGTGTGGCCATCCAAGCCGGCACAAGTCGGCTGCTGTACGCGATGGGGCGGGACGGAGTGCTGCCCCACCGGGTATTCGGCTACCTTCATCCGCGACTTCACACCCCGTTGTTCAATCTCGGACTCGTGATGGCGGTCGGACTCTTCGCCGTACTCCTGTCTCTCACGACGGCAGCTTCCTTCATCAACTTCGGGGCTTTTCTCGCGTTCACGCTGGTCAATGTCTGCGTGATCGCCACATGGTGGCACAACTACCGCGAAGGAACGAAGACAGCTTTCACTCATCTCGTACTGCCGCTGGCAGGCGCAGTGGTAGATCTGTACCTGCTCAGCAGGCTGAACCAGACCGCCCTGCTGCTGGGAATTTCCTGGCTGGTTCTGGGGCTTGTGTACCTGTGTGTACTGACCAGAGGGCTACGCGTCGACCCTCCTGAACTCACGTCGGAAAAGCAGAATGCAGGGAGTCGGGGAGGGGTAAAGCGACCCTCATGACGCAGACCCTGAAAGACCCGAGGACCGGTCGAGAACGGTTCATGGTGGCGGCGACTGACGCATTGGGGATCGACGATGCGATCAGCGCGGCGCAGGTAGCCGCACCATGGTGGGCCAATCTCACCACAGGCGAGCGGTCCCGCAAGCTGTTACACCTCGCCACTGTGGTCGAGCAGGCCGCTGAGGAGTACGTACGCGCTGAACAGGCTGGGACCGGCAAGCCGGAAACCGAGGCACGGGGAGAGGTGGAGCAGTGCGTCGACCTCATCCGGTTCTTCGCGGGAGCCGTCCGCACCGACCTCACCCCCGGTAGCGGCGCGAGGCTACGCGGGCGCGAGAGCTGGGTCCGCTGGGAGCCGCTGGGCATCGTCGCCGCCATCGTGCCCTGGAACTACCCGCTGCTGATGGCGACATGGCGCTTCGCCCCGGCGCTCGCGGCCGGAAACACGGTACTGCTCAAGCCGGCCGAGACCACTCCCGAGAGCGCCCTGCTCCTGGGTCGGCACGCCCAGGAGGCCCTCGGCGACGGGGTGCTGCAGACCGTGCCAGGTGACCGGGACACGGGCCGGTTGGTCGCCGCCCACAGCGGAGTGGACGGCATCGCCTTCACCGGCAGCCGCGCTGGCGGCCTCGACGTCCTGCGCAAGGCGGGGCTTCGCCGGGTCAGCCTGGAACTCGGCGGCAACTGCCCCGTCCTCGTCCTTCCCGACGCGCCCGCTCACACCTACGAGAAGCTCGTCGCCGCCGTCACCTACAACGCGGGGCAGAGCTGCGCCTCTCCCGCCCGGGTCCTGACCCTCGGGGAATCCTACGGACGTACCGTCGATGGCCTCAGCGAGGCGATGGCGGCCAAACGGGCGGGGAAGGACTTCGGACCGTTGAACAACCCGGACCAGGCAGCACGCTTCGACGGCATCATCGGCTCCAGCGCCGCCGGCATCAGGTACAGCGGCGAATTGGACGTCGCCGCGAACGAGGAGGGCGGCTATTGGCGCCCGGGGGTCATTCTGGCCGATGTCCCGGAGAAGGACCCCGCGGTCACGGAGGAGATCTTCGGCCCCGCTCTCACCGTGCAAGCGTTCGACACTCTTGAAGAGCTGTTGAGCGCGGCCAACGGTGTGCCGCACGCTCTTGCCGCGAGTGTGTGGGGCGAGGCGTCCGCCCCGGCGCTGCGCCTCGCCCGCGCGCTGAACGCCGGTGAGGTGTGGGTGAACTGCCACCTGGAGCAGACGGCCGAGCTACCACACGGCGGCCGTAAGGGCTCGGGGCACGGCACGGACATGAGCGTCTTGGCGCTGACGGAGTATCAACGGCCGAAGACAATCATGGTCGACGTCACGTCGTAACACGCCTCGGAGAGCCCCTTTCACGTGAAAGGGGCTCTTCCTTCACCGGGTACCGGACTACCCGGAACCCTCCTGCTTGACCGTCTCGAAGACGACGCGGGCGGAGAGAGAGGACACGAGGTCGTCGAGGTCCTTTGGACTGTCGGTGCCGACAACGAACACGGCGGGACGGGTGTAGGAGTCCGCCGCCTCCGGCACGGTGTCGCCGACCGCGAGCTGGAGATGGGACGCGATCACCGATGGGTGAGCGGCGACCTCGTCCCACCCGTGCACCGAGCGCAGCCGTCCCGGTGGCGCGAGAACGAACTGTGCGCATGCGGCGCGGGTGGCGGGCGGAACGGGCTGCGGGGGGCGGCCGAGCAGATCGTCCAGCAGCATGCCGTACAGGGTGAGACCCGGGCGGACGTGTTCCACCAGCGCGTGGATGAAGTCGCCGCCGCCGCGATCGTGCAGCTCGCCCAGGACGATGCCCGAGGCGGTGACCCAGAATTCGACGTGAAAGACGCCATGCGTGATGCCGACTGTGGTCAGCGCCCGCTCGACGGCCTCACGCGCGGCGGCGTCGGTCGCCGGGTCAAGGCCTGCGGGCATCCGGTGGCTCGTTTCGACGAATCCCTCGCCCTTGCCTTTGCGGGTCAGTGCCAGAACTTGTGGTCTCCCGCCGGTGACGACGCCCTCGGCAGAGTACTCGTCCCCCTCCACGTACGTTTCAACCAGGAAGGAGTGCGGCCGACCGAGGGGCTTCATCGCCGCGGGCAGTGTGTCGAACTTGGCTACGGCGCCGGCCAGGTCATCGGACCCGTTCACGACAGTCACGCCGATGCCCGCGAGCCCGTCACGGGGCTTGACGACCCACGGTCCGGTGCCGGTCTCGCGCAGGAACCGCTCCGCCTCCCGCACGTCGTGGCACTCGGCGGTGAGCGGTTGCGGAAAGCCGGCCTGTCGCAGGCGCTGTCTGCACTCGTCCTTGCGTCGGATACGAAGCACGGCCTCGGGGTCGTTGCCGACGAGGCCGAGGTCGCGCGCCACCCAGGCCGTCGGCAGCACTGACAGCTCGCGAATGGTGGCCGCGGCGACGATCCGGCCGCGGTTGTCCGCGGCCCAGGCACGGCAGGCACGTACGTCGTGCACGTCGAGAGAGACCGTCTCGTCCATCGGGGGCTGTTCGCTCCCGGCGGCGGCCAGATTGTCCTGCGTGTCAGCGCCCAGGAGGCGGAGTCCGCGCTGCCGCGCCTGTGTACTCAGCCGGCGGATCTGATCCCTTCCCCAAGGGGTGCTCGCGGTGCTGCCCATCACGAGCAGCGTCGCCTCCGGCATGCCGCTTCCTTTCTCTGGCCACGCATCGATGAGGTGAACGGGGTGAAGGAGGAGAGGGCTTTCTGCCTGGACGCACGGTATATCGGGTCACGGCACCGCACGCCCTGGGCGAATCAGAGCGTGCGGTGTGGCAGTCCGGTTTCAGCCGATCAGCCGCCCGTGCACGGCGCAGGTGTGGCAGGGACAGTGCGGACAGCCCACATCGTGCAGGTACTGCGGGACCTCGGACTTGGTGTCGCACAGGAAGCAGTGCAGGTCGCCCACCTCGCTGAGTACCTCCTCGTAGGTGACGATCGCCATGCGCTTGTCGGAGTCGACCGCCATGTGGGGCGCCCCCATCGCCAGAATGACGTGGTCCGTCACGGCGCCGACCGCGTGGGTGACCGAGCCCTCGACGAGGTAGATCTGGCCGGCCTCTGTGGGGTGGACGCGGCCGTTGTAGGTGATGGTGCCCCGGCCTGCGAGTACCGCGAGCAGATGATGCCCGGGGTGGGTGTGCGGTGGAAATCCGGCGCCGGCCGGTAGCCGGATCACGTCGGCGCCGACAGTGCCGTTGCTGACCAGGCTCAGCCCGGTGGAATCGGCGCCGTGCATGGGTACCGGCCGTTCCCCATGCGGGATGTGCAAGGAGGTGGAGTCGCTGCCGATCGCCGATTCGGCCCAGCGGACGATCGACAGGTGCTCCTGGCCGGGCTTTTCGGTGGTGGTCACGATGCGTCGGCCTCTCGGTCGACGAAGTGGTCGGCGTTGAGCTGGGTGAAGTGTTCCCACTCCGGCGGTACTTCGGCCTCTGGATAGATGGCGTCGACGGGGCAGACCGTCAGACACAGGTCGCAGTCCACGCACCGTTCGGGGTCGATGAACAGTTGCCGGTCCTTTTCGCCGCCCTCGATGCAGTCGACGGGGCAGACGTCGACACAGGCCCCGTCCTTGATGTCGACGCAGGGCTGGGTGATCACGTACGTCATGCGGACTCCTCGCGTGGGCCGATGGCGTCGTCACTGCGCGGTCGCGGCGTCGTGACGGGTGTGCTAAGGGGTTCTTCGCCAGCCAGGACTTCGAGGTCAGGGCATACCGGCCCGCGGAGGCGGCTACCGGTGCGCAGATCGAAGGTGGCCCCGTGCCAGGGGCAGATCAGTAGACTTCCGGTGACGGTGCCCTCGGTCAGCGGCGCGCCACGGTGCGGACAGCGCGCTGGCACGTGGACAGTACGGTCGGCGACGCGGACCGGGAAAGTGTTCTGGCCGGTCCGCGGGCCGGTTCGGACGGTGTCGGTCATCGAGTCCTCCGTTACGGCGTCAGGTCGGTGACCTTGCCGGTCCACTTGGCGTCGAAGGTCAGGTCCCTGCGGTAGGTGGCGTCCGCGATTCCCTTGGCCCACTGCGTGTAGCGGTGGCCCAGGACCATGTCCCGTGGCCGGAAACGGTTCTCCGGGCGGTAGAGGCATCGATTGAGGCGCACATCGCCGAGGCCGTTCCAGTCCTTGCCGCGGTGGTGGACGGTGAGGGGGAGCCGGCAGGCCAGCCGTATCCCGGACGCCGCGTGTCCTCCGTGGTTGGCGTCCTCGGCGATGGCGATGTCGGGGAGGTTGAAGCCCTGCGGGGCGAAGCGCATGACGGGCGCATAGTTCTGCGCCTTCTTCACCGCGTTGTAGCGCATCCGCTGAGCGATGATGTTGTACATGCCCACGCGACCGGCCGTGATGCCGAACGCGGCACAGTCGAAGCCATCGCGGAAGCCCGTGTAGCAGAACAGGTCGGTGAACTCCATCGTCCACGGCTGCTGCAGCTTCGTTCCATGCGGGACGGTGAAGACCGCGATGTCGACGGGCAGGTCCTCGGCGTTGGCAGCCCAGTGCGCGCACTCCTGTATGACCCGGGTCGGAGTGCTCCCCGCTTCCAGGGCCCGCTCAAGGAACGCGTCCCAGGCCTCGCCCGTGCCCTCGCGCGAGGGCGGTTCGGCGCCGGTCTGCGCGTACAGGTGGGCACAGAGTCCCTCGGGCAGCAGCTGCCTACGCCGGTAGATCGCGCGTGGCAGGAGGAATTCGCGGCGTTCCCAATTGCTGCCGTCGAAGTGCAGACACCGCTCGTACGTGGCCTCCGCGCGCTGTCGCAACACGCGTAGGTGCTGGGCGTAGCGCACCGGGTCGCCGTCCAGGAGATCGGCTGGGCCCTGGTCGGGGAGCCCCTCGCCGTAGGCCGCGTCCTTGCGGGTGAGGAAGAGGGCCAGCGCCGGGAACGACACGAGGGTCTGGTTCATCTCCTGCAGGACGAACCCCGCCTCGTGCCAGCATCGCAGGAGGGTCACGAGCGCCAACCGGGCCGGTGACCAGTCGGCCACCGGTTGCTCCGCGCAGTTCGCGACGACTGCGGACACCCCGCGGTTGTCCAACACGGTTTCGTCCATCAGGAAGCGCATGCGTTCCACCTGGGTGACCCGTCGCGCGAGTGTGGCGAGCAGTTCGTTCCGCTCTTCTCCTGGCAGTTCCGTCCAGGAGCGTCGGGCGGCTGCCTCGAGCGCGCCTACGGCGACCCGCCGTCCGCGCCACAGATCGTTGCGGGTGTGGGGGGCCGGAAGGAAGAGCGCGCCTGCATGAACGGCAGTCGCCAGTGCGTCGACGTCCGTGGTCTCGGCCTCGGTCAGCACGGTCTTGGAGTGCCGCAGTCCCATTTCGTGCGAAAGGGCGGCCAGAGTGGGGGGATCGACTCCAGGTTCCAGCATCCCGAGCCACCGGGTCATGCGGTGCAACGCTCGGTCGACGCTGTCACCCCGGCCGAGGGCACGACAGAACAGACACCACCAGACCAGGGAGGCGTGTGCGTACGGAATTTTGAAGCTGTACCACAGCCGTTGAAAGCGAGAGAAGTCCTCCCTCGCAATTCCCTCGGATGTGATATCGAGAGGTTTCCATTGTTTCCTGATCTTGTCAATGGACACTTCGATGCTTTCGGGTTTCCAGTACCCGGCAGCGGCGATCCCTAGAGCGACGATGACATCGTCGTCGCCGGAAAACATGTCGAGTCGACGGTAGAGGTCCCTCTCCACGGCGGCCGTATCCGCATCGTCTTGTTCATCGAACTCCGGACGTGAGCGCAGTTCCAGGAGCATTACGCGTGCCCTTCATCGGTCCACGGCACGTCGGCAGACTTGCGCACACGCCTGTCTGCCGACGTCCTGGAAGAGGGGAGGCGGTATTCCTGAGCGAGGAAATGATTCCTGCCGAACGCAGCGTAGGAGTCGCGTAGAAGGCGGTCAACGGAGCGACGACTGGCAAGTATCCGTTTCCGGTCACGTGTGGCAGGCGTGACAGCCGATCCGGATGACGACCTCCGGAAGCGGCTCGTACGTCATCTCAAGACAGTCAAGGCCACCCTTCAGCCATTCGTCGATCGCACTATTAATCGAACTGTGAGCAGCCGCCTACCAGGACGGGCGAAACGGGCCACTCGGCCTTTCTTCCGATGGTCACTTCGGCCAAAATCCGGTCGTCGCTGGGCGTCCCGTCGGGGCTGCTGGATTTCCGGGCCTGCTTGCTGGATTCTGATTCGGACCATGAGTCGGTACACAGGAAGATTGAGGGTGACGCCGTGGCGAAAGGAACGATTCTTGTTCTGGGAACATCAGGGATGCCATCTTGGGGGCGGGACCAGATGGAGCGGCTGAGCGGACAAGCCCGTCGCCGCGACCTGCGTCTGGTAGGCGCGGACACCGCGACGAAGCTGGCCCAGGCCACACCGCAGGAGCGAGCGGTCTTCGACGAAACGGTGGCTCTCGACGTACAGGACCCGCAGGCATGTCGGGCCTGGGCGACCGGCCGGACGGGGTTCGACGCCGTTGTCACCATCGCGGAACTCTCCGTGCTGCCCGTCGCGGAGATCGCACGGGAGCTCGGCCTGCCGGGCAACGACCCCGAAGCGGTGAGAGGTATCCGCTACAAGGACCGGTGCCGGCAGCTGCTGCGCGACGCGGGCTTCCCACAACCGGAGTCGGCCGTGTGCCATGGCCTTGAGGAGGCCCGACGCTTCGTCGAGCGGACGGCTCCTGGCCCATGGGTGGTCAAGCCTCGCGACGGCCTGGCCAGCATCGGCGTCTGCCTGGTCCGGGAGCCCGAGGACCTGTCGGCGGCCGTGGCGCAGGCGTCCAGCGCGTCCCTTGTGGAGGAGGTCCCGCAGAATCAGGCGGCGGAACCCACCTCGGACCAGGCCCACGTCACCGACGAGGAACTGCGGCAGACCGCCCCATTCCTTGTCGAGACCCACGTGAGCGGGACGGAGTATTCCGCCGAAGGCGTCTTCATCGAGGGTGCACCCCTCGTACTAGGGCTCACCCGCAAGGAGGTGACCAGCGGCTTCATCTCCACGAGCCAGCGCATGCCATCGGGGCTGGACGAAGCGACGGCATCGGCGGCCCGTGACACCGTGACGCGCGCACTGACGGAGACGGGAATCACGCATGGCGCTTTCCACGTCGAGCTGTGGCTCACCGAGCACGGTGTCGTCCTGGGCGAATTCCACATCCGCACGGGGGGCGACTTCATCCATGCACTGGTGGAACACACCAGGCCCGGCCTCGAGTTCTACGGGATGCACCTCGACGATCTGCTCGGCAACGCTCCCGGCCTGGTCCCGCCCGTCACACGCGCTGCCCGGGTCCAGTTCCTGTTCCCACCGACCGGCAGGCTGCGGGCGGTGCATGGCTGGGACGAACTCGCAGCTCACCCGGCAGTGCTCAACGCCGACCTCACCGTGTCACCCGGCGACATCATCCCGCCCACAGCGGACTCCTTCACGCGTGCGGGCGTGTTCGTCGTCGGTGGCGACACCGCCGAGGACGTCGACGCCTTGGCGGACAGCCTGAAAGCGCAACTCGTCTTCGAGACCGAGTGACGATCGGCCCGGCACCTTGCAACGCGCTGTACGGGAAAGGGCCCACGGGGATGACGTGGCGCATCGGCCGTGTGGTGCCGGGCCCGACCATGACTATGAGGATGCCTTCGCCGGCTACTTCTTATCGTCGGTCACATCGAAGGACACGTGCGAGGCCAGGTCCCCGGCCAGCGCATCGACCTCCGCCAGGGTGTCCCCGCCGACGACGAAAACAGCAGGCCGCGTATAGGAGTCCGTCGGGGGCGGAAGATGGTCCCCGGGACGGCAATCGAGGTGAGCCGCGAGTACCGCGGGGTGGCTCGTGACCTCTTCCCACCCGCGCACAGCCACCAGCCTCCCCTGGGGCGGCAGGACGAACTCGGCA
>NZ_WMBF01000590.1:0-3475 GCF_019400875.1 Streptomyces anatolicus
CCCCGAACCACCGGGCGCCGCGCGCCCGAGCCGCCTACCCCGGCGCCCCCCGCCCCCGGAACCGGCGGCGCTCCCCCGGCTCGTCCGTGCGCGGGGGCGAGTCCGCGAGGCTGATCACCGGGTCCTCGCCGCCCGCCGGGCCCTCGCGGCCCGCTACCACCGGCTTCGCCGCGCGTGCCGCCTTCGCCCGGTACTGGGCCGCGTCCGCGAGGCGGAAGAGGCGGCGGGCGGAGCGGACCGGGCCGATCGGGTCGCCGGTGGAGGCGACTCCGCAGGCGACGCCGTCACCGTGCTCCAACTCGGCTGCCCGCAGGCACAGTTCATCGGCGACCCGCACCACCTCGTCCGCGGTCGGCCCCACGGAGAGCAGACAGAACTCGTCGCCGCCGAGCCGCGCCGCCAGCGCGCCCGGCAGCATCGCCCCGCAGAGCGAGAGGATCGAGCCGAAGCGTTCGAGGAGGCGGTCGCCCACGGCGTGGCCCCGGGTGTCGTTGACCCGCTTGAGTCCGTTCACGTCACAGACGACCAGGCTCACCACGGCCCCCACGGCGCGGTGCCGCTCCACCGCCTCGTCCAGGCGCAGATCCACCGCGCGCCGGTTGGCGAGCCCCGTCAGCGCGTCCGTGAAGGCGAGGCGGCGCGCCTCCTCAAGGCGCTCGGTCTGGGCGATCCCGGCCGCGGCCACCGCCGCGAGCACCGTGGCGAAGTCGGCGTCGGAGCGGCCGAAGACGGGCGCGCCCACCGGCCGCGCCACATACAGCTCGCCCCACGCCCGCCCGTGCAGCACGATCGGCGCCACCACACAGCAGCCCCGGCCGCGCCGGCGCAACGCCGTGACGCGCTGGTGGCAGTAGCCCGCGGAGCGGCCGCCCCGGGGCCCCTCGGCCGTCTCGACCCATGCGTTCGGCTCCCCGCCGCCGACCCAGCGCTCGTGCAGGAACTCGGTGATCTCCGGGAACTGATGGACGGGGTACGCCTCCCCTTCGGGGAACTCCTCCTCGCCCTCGGCCCGTTCGCCCGCGTTCACGAGCACCCGCAGCCGGCCCAGGTCCCGCTCCCACACGGAGAGCGCGGCGAAGTTGCCGCTCAGCCCGCGGCAGGCGCCGAGGGCGGCGGCCCGCCAGGACTCACGCGGAGTCCGCGCGGCGGCCATTCCCCGCGCAAGCTCCACCACGGCCCGCAGCCGGACATCCTCACCCATCACTCCAGGCTATGACGTTTACGGCAATGTGGAACTTCGGGACATAACTCTGCGTGCTCCCCGCTGTCCGCACCCGGTACGCCCTACTCCCCGGGCCACTGCGGCTTCCGCTTCTCGTTGAACGCCGCGACGCCCTCCGCCCGGTCGCCCGAGAACGCCACCGCACGCCACGCCGCGTCCTCCACCTCGAGACCGGCCCGCAGGTCGAGGCCGTGCCCCAGGCGCAGCGCACGCTTGGCGGCGCGCAGCCCGACCGGCGAGTTGGCGGCCATACGGGCGCCGAGCGCGAGCGCCTCCGTACGCGCCTCGCCCTCCCCCACAAGCACGTCGACGAGGCCCAACTCCCTTGCCTCGGCCGCCTCCACGCGCCGCGCCGAGAAGATCAGCTCGGCGGCGCGGGCGGCCCCGACGCGGCGCGGCAGGAGCTGCGTGCCGCCGCCGCCCGGGATGACGCCGACGGACACCTCGGGCAGCCCGACGACCGCGCTCGGGTCGGCGACGATCACGTCACAGGAGAGCGCGAGCTCGAACCCGCCCCCGAGCGCGAAGCCGTGCACGGCGGCGACAGTGGGCAGGGGCAGCTCAAGGACGCCGGTGTAGCAGGCGCGGGAGGCAGGGCGCTGGCGGAGCAACTCGGCGTCGCTGAGGGAGTTGCGCTCCTTGAGGTCGGCGCCCACGCAGAACGCCCGCTCGTGGGTCGAGGTCACAACGACGACCCGGGCGTCGAGGTCCTCGGAGAGGGCGGCGCAGGCGGCGGCGATGGAGCGGGCCATCTCCAGGGAGACGGCGTTCATCGCCTTCGGGCGGTCCAGGACGAGTTCGACGACATGGCCGTGCCGCCTGACCGCCACGTACTCCCCGTACCGCTGCTCGTCACCCATGACCGACGCCTCCTCCGGTTAACGACCGTTACCCGGCCGATCATGTCAGCCGGGCCCGGCGCCGGGAAGAGGCGTCACGGGGTGGGGCGTGCCCGTGGGGCCCGAAGCGTCACGGTGTGCGGCGGGCGAGGAGCCAGGGCTCGACGACGCCGAGGCCGCGTACGGGCCGCTGCCACATCGGCTGGAGCGCGAAGCGGTACGAGGGCGGCTCCTCGCCCTCCTTCTCGGCCGCGGCGGCGGCCTCCGCCGCCTGCGCCTCGGAGGCGGGCGCGTCGCCGGTCCGCATCAGCTCCTCGGCGAACGCGCCGTCCACCAGGACGGCGTCCCGGGGCGCTATCGACGTCAAGCGGCTCGCGAGGTTCACCGTCGTACCGAAGACGTCGCCCATGCGCGTCGTCACGGTCCCGAAGGCGATCCCGACGCGCAGCTCCGGCATGGTCTCGTCGTTGGCCATGGTCTCGATGAGCCGCAGCGAGATCTCCGCGGCGACGCCCGCGTCGTCGGCGGCGTACAGGACCTCGTCGCCGAGCGTCTTGATGAGCCGTCCGCCGTGCGCGGCGACGAGGTCGGCGGCGGTGGTCTCGAAGGCCTCGACGAGTTCGCCCAGTTCCTCCTCCTCCATGCGCCGGGTCAGCCGGGTGAAGCCGACGAGGTCGGCGAAGCCGACGGCCAGCCTGCGGTCGACCATCTCCTCGTCGTCGGCGGCCTGTACGACGCGGCCCGTCGCGGCGGCGAGCTGGCGGCGCCAGACGTAGACCAGGAACTCCTCAAGCTCGGGCAGGAGCAGTTCGATCAGGGGGTACGTGACCTCGGTACGGGTCATGCCCGGCTCGGGCGGTTCGGTCAGCCCCTCCAGGAAGGAGTCGATCTGCCACTCGGCCAGCCGGGCGGTGGTCTGCCCGGTCGACCGGGCCACCTGCACCGCCATGGCCTCACTGAGCAGGCCCGCCTCCACGAGACCGGCCAGGCGCCGCAGCGCGAGCACGTCGGCCTCCGTCAGCGCCTTCGCCTGGCCGATGTCGGGGAAGCCCATGGCTCGCCAGAAGCGGGAGGCCAGCTCCATCGAGACGCCGGCGCTGCGGGCCGCCTGGAAGGGGGTGTAGCGGCGGTCCGCGCCGAGGATGAGCTGTTCCAGCTGGAGGGCGAGGGGGTTCTTCGCGGACTCGCCGTCCGCCTTCTCGTCCTCTACTTCGGGGATCGCGGAGGCGTCCGTCCCGGCCTCGGGACCGCGCTGTGCGCCCGCGCCGGAGCCCGTGTCATCGACGGTCACGCCTGCTGCCCTTCCGATCTGCCGCGGTCAGGTATCGACCGGCGCCAACTTTACGGCAGGTGTGCCGCAGCTCACTCCCGACTCCCCGGGAGTCGGTGCGGGGCCCGGCGGGGGGCTTGCGGG
>NZ_WMBF01000591.1:0-3451 GCF_019400875.1 Streptomyces anatolicus
CCCCCGTACGGCACATGACCAAGGAGCCCGGCATGCCTGAGCGACTGCCGCCGGAAGCCGTCTGGCTCGGACTCGACCTCGGCACCCAGAGCGCCCGCTGCGTCGCCGTCGACTCCACCGGCGAGGTGCTCGCCACCGCCTCCCAGCCGCTCACCGGCCGCCGCGAGGGCAACCGCCACGAGCAGGACCCCGAGCAGTGGTGGAACGCGCTCGCCGACGCCTGCCGCGAGGCCCTGACCGGCATCGACCCCGGCCGGATCCGCGCCCTGGCGATCGACGGCACCTCCGGCACGATCCTCCTCGCCGACGCGTCGGGAGCGCCGCTCACCCCGGGCCTGATGTACGACGACGGGCGCGCCACCGAGCAGGCCGCCCGTGTCAACGACGCGGGCGCGGACCTCTGGCACCACCTCGGCTACCGCTCCATGCAGCCTTCCTGGGCGCTGCCCAAACTGCTCTGGCTCCTCGGCCACGAACCCGCGGCCTCCGGCACGGGCGTCCGGCTGCTCCACCAGCCCGACCTGATCACCTGGCGCCTCGCCGGACACCAGGTGCCGAGCGACGCCAGCCACGCCCTCAAGACCGGCTACCACCTCACGGGGGAGCGCTGGCCGGAGCGGCTGCTCGCCGAACTCGCCGTGCCTGTGGCTCTGTTCCCCGATGTCGTACGTCCCGCGAGCGCGCTCGGCACGGTCTGCGCGGCGGCCGCAGCGCGGACCGGTATCCCCGAAGGGACCGCCATCGTCGCGGGCATGACCGACGGCTGCGCGGCCCAGATCGGCGCGGGCGCCCTCACCCCGGGCGCCTGGAACTCCGTACTCGGCACCACCCTCGTCCTCAAAGGCGTGAGCCGCCGCCTGGTGCGCGACCCGGGAGGCGTCGTCTACTGCCACCGAGGCCCCGGCGACAGCTGGCTGCCCGGCGGTGCGTCCAGCAGCGGCGCGGGCGTCCTGGCCCGCGAGTTCCCGGGCGCCGACCTGCCCGAACTCACCACCCTGGCAAGCGAGTCCGCCTCGGACGCGGTGGCCTACCCCCTGGTGTCCACCGGCGGCGAACGCTTCCCCTTCCGCGCCCCCGACGCCCGGCCCTTCGTCCTCGGCGAGCCCGCCGACGAGGCCGAGCGCTTCCACGCCCACCTCCTCGGCGTCGCCTGCCTGGAACGGCTCTGCTTCGACCGCCTCGACCTGATCGGCGCCCCCGTCGACGGCCCGCTCACCTTCACCGGCGGCGCCGCGCGCAACCCCTACTGGAACCGGCTGCGCGCCGAGGTGCTCGGCCGCCCGGTGCGGGTCCCCGCGCATGCCGAGGGCGCCCTCGGCATGGCGGTCCTCGCCGCCACCTCCGCCGGGGCCGGAGTCGAGGAGGCCGCGGCCGCCATGGTCCGCCCCGCCGAGGAGATCGTCCCGGATCCGGCGCGCACGGCCCGCTGGGCGCCGGTCCACCTCGCCTTCGTCGACGCGCTCACCGAGCGGGGCTGGCTGGACCCGGCCGTCGCCGCGCATGCCCGGGAGAGGACCGAGCGCGCCCCGGCCGGCACCGCACACGCCCGGGAAAGGAGAGACCAGTGACCGACTTCGTCCTCGTACGCCACGGCGAGACCGTCTGGCACGACGGCAACCGCTACGCCGGACGCACCGATGTCGCCCTCACCCCGCGCGGCCTGCGCCAGGCCGCCGCGCTCGGCGCGTGGGCCGCGGGGGAGCGGATCGACGCCGTGGTGACCTCCCCGCTGAGCCGCGCCAAGCTCACCGCCGCGCCCGCCGCGCGGGCGCTCGGTCTCGTGCCGCGCGTCGACGAGCGGCTGCTCGAAGTCGACTTCGGCCGCGGCGAGGGGCTGACCCGCGACGAGATGCGCGAGAGGTTCCCCGAGGAGACCGCCGCGTTCCTGCGCGATCCCGTCGCCCACCACCTGCCCGGCGGCGAGGATCCGCGCGCGGCGGCCGAGCGGGCGGGCGCGGCCCTCGCCGACCTGGCCGACGAGCACCCCGACGGCCGCGTCCTCGTGGTCGCGCACTCCACCCTCGTACGTCTCCTGATCTGCCGTCAGCTGGGCATCCCGCTCGCCGCGTACCGGCGCGTCTTTCCCGCGCTCCACAACGGCGCCCTCACCGAACTGCGGCTGAGCGACGGCCAGACAGCGCTGCTGCGCCTCAACGCGCCGATCGCCGCCAACCCCGTACGCGCGTAACCGACCCTTCAGAAGGAAGACCCTCATGAGCACCACCGTCCTCGCCGCGGGCGACCACTTCGTCCTGCCGCGTCTGCTCGCCGACGAAGTCCGCGCGGCCGCCGCCGGAGCCGCCGATGTCACCGTGCGCGAGCTGACACTGCCCTGGCCGCACACCCCCTTCGGCCCGGTCGGAGAGGTCGACGAGGCGTCCGGTACGGAGGACGAACTCATCGACGCCCTCCAGGGAGCCGAGGTCTGCGTCACCCAGCTGGCGCCCCTGACGGAGCGCGTCCTCGCCCACTGCCCCGACCTGAAGCTGATGTGCGTCAGCCGGGGCGGCCCCGTCAACGCCAACCTGGCAGCGGCGACCCGGCACGGCGTCGCCGTCTGCTACGCCCCCGGCCGCAACGCCGTCGCCACCGCCGAGCACACCCTCACCCTGCTCCTGGCCGCCGCCCGCGGAGTCGGCGACACCCACACCGACCTGCGGCGGGGCGTATGGCGCGGCGACCACTTCGACTACGACACGTGCGGCATCGAGATCGACGGCGCCACCGTCGGCCTCATCGGCTACGGCGCCATCGGCAGCCGCGTCGCCAAGGTCCTCGCGGCGATGGGCGCACACGTCCTGGTCCACGACCCCTACGTGCGCCCGGAGTCGCTGGCGGGCGTCGCCGAGCAGGTGTCCCTCGACGAACTCCTCACCCGCTCCCGCGTCCTCTCCCTGCACGCGCGCGTGACCGAGGAGACCACGGGCATGATCGGCGCCGCGCAGATCGCGAAGATGCCGCGCGGCTCGGTCCTCGTCAACTGCGCCCGCGGCGCCCTCCTCGACTACGACGCGGTCTGTGACGCGCTGGACGCCGGGCAGCTCTCCGGCGCCGCCTTCGACGTCTACCCCCAAGAGCCCGTCCCCGCCGGTTCACGCCTCCTGAGGACGCCCGGCATCGTCATGACCCCGCACCTCGCCGGCGCCAGTCAGCAGGTCGCGCACAAGGCGGCCCGGATCGTGGCGGGCGAGGTCGGCCGCTTCCTGCGCGGCGAGCCGCCGGCACACTGCGCGAACCCGGAGGTGTTCACCGGGCAGGCGTGAACGCCCGTCACCGGCAGGCGTGAACGCCCGGCGACGATCACGCCAACTCCCGGACCGGCGGGGTGTCCTGAAGCGCGAGCGGCCGCATACTCACTGAGGCTCCGCTCATCGCCGCACCCCCGGGCGCGCCTCAGTACCCCGAGACGCGCCCTCGCGCCCCGCCCACACTCGCCCCCGGGAGGCAGACA
>NZ_WMBF01000592.1:0-3446 GCF_019400875.1 Streptomyces anatolicus
GGTCCGCGGACCGGTGTGCGACCAGCTCGCCGCCGACCCGGGCCACGTCACCCGCCAGGCCCTCCGGCAGCGGGCCGAACATCCACGTCACCCGGCCGGGGCCGGTGATGGAGATCGGCCCGTGGCGGTACTCCATCGCCGGGTACGACTCCGTCCACGCCCCCGCCGCCTCCCGCATCTTCAGCGCCGCCTCCAGCGCGAGCCCGTACGTCCAGCCGCGCCCCAGGAACGTCCACTGCTCCGCCCCGACCACCGCGTCCGGCAGCGGCTCCGTCACCGCCAGCTCCGCGTCGACCGCCGCCTCCGCCACCGGCTTCACGCCGGGGATCTCACCGAGCCCGGCCCGCAGGAAGGCGAGTGCCGTCGTGGCGAAGCGGGTCTGGACCACCGACTCCTCGTCCGCCCAGTCCAGGACCGCGACCGCGTCGGCCGCGTCCATGACGGGGGTCTTCGGGTCGGCGGTCAGGGCGAGGGTCGGGACCGTGCCCTTCAGCCGCCCGAGCAGGTCGAGGACCTCCGTCGTCGTGCCGGAGCGGGTGATCGCCACCACCCGGTCGTAGCGCCGCCCGGCCGGGAACTCCGACGACGCGAACGCGTCCGTCTCGCCCTGCCCGGCGGCCTCGCGCAGAGCCGCGTACGCGATCGCCATGAACCACGACGTCCCGCAGCCGGTGACGGCGACCCGCTCACCCGGCTCCGGCAGCCCCTCGAACGCTGCGGCCGCCTGTGCCGCACGGCGCCAGCAGGCGGGCTGAGTGGCTATTTCTGCTGCGGTACGCGACATGCGCCGGGGCTCCTCGCTAGTACGGGACTGGTGCGGGACTCCCGCCATGGTCATCGGCGGGACCGCCGTTGCACAAGTGATACGGGGGTGGTGTAGACCTTGTGTCCGAAGTCGGGGGAAACTCGCGGTTCAATTGGATCGACACAAGCAAGCGGAAGTAATGAGGGTGGGGCAGCTGTGCAGCGGCGCGCGACAGGACTGACCGCGGCAGTGGCCGCACTGGGCATGGCGGGAGTTCTCGCCGGCTGCGGCGGTCCGGGCGACTCCGGCGACGTCACCATCAAGCTGGTGGCGGCCGACTACGGCGACTCCGCGGCGAACAGCTCCAAGAAGTACTGGGCCGAGGTCGTCAAGGGCTTCGAGAAGGAGAACCCCGACATCAACGTCGAGGTGACCGTCCACTCCTGGAACGACGTGGACCGCGAGGTCAAGGAGATGGTCAAGAAGGGCGAGGCCCCTGACCTGGCGCAGATCGGCGCGTACGCCGACTACGCCGCGCAGGACAAGCTCTACGAGGCCGATGAACTGCTCTCCATAGCCACCCAGGCCGACTTCATGGCCCCGCTCGCCCAGGCCGGCGAGGTCAACCGCATTCAGTACGGCATGCCGTTCGCCTCCTCCACGCGCCTGCTCTTCTACAACACCAAGCTCTTCAAGGACGCGAACCTCACCCCGCCGCGGAGCTGGGGCGAGCTGCAGTCCGCCGCCAAGGCCCTCAAGGCGCGCGGCGTGAAGATCCCGTACGCGCTGCCCCTCGGTCCCGAGGAGGCCCCCGCCGAGACGCTGATGTGGATGCTCAGCGGCGGCGGCGGTTACACCGACAACGTCGGCTCGTACGACATCGACTCCAAGCAGAACGCGAAGACGTTCGCCTGGCTCAGGGACGAACTGGTCGGCAAGGGTCTGACCGGGCCGAAGGCGCCCGGCAAGATGAACCGCGCCGAGGCGTTCGCGGCGTTCTCGCGCGGCGAGGTCGGCATGCTCAACGGCCACCCGACGCTGATGAAGATGGCCGCCAAGAAGGGCGTGAAGTTCGGCATGGTGCCGGCGCCCGGCGTCAACGGCAAGGCGCAGGCCACGATGGGTGTCGCCGACTGGATGATGGCGTTCAAGCAGAACGGCCACCGCAAGGAGGCCGGCAAGTTCCTGGACTACGTCTACAGCAAGAAGAACGTCCTCGAGTTCTCGAACGAGTACGACATCCTGCCCGTGACGACCTCCGCGTCCGAGGCGATGGCCAAGGACCGCGGCCACACCGAGCTGGGCAAGTTCCTCAAGGAGCTGCCGACCTCGCAGCTCTACCCGGTGGGCAAGACGTCGTGGGCGCAGGTCTCGGCGTCCATCAAGCGGAACATCGGCAGGACCGTCGACAAGGACGCCGACCCGTCCATGATCCTCGGCCAGATCCAGAACAAGGCGTCGACCGCGGAGAACGCGGAATAGCGTTGACCGCATGACCGAACAGGAACGCCCCGACCACGGGCTCTCCGCGCGGGACCGTGCCGTCCTCGCCCTCGAGCGCCGGGACTGGCCCGGCCCCGGCGCCAAGGAGCGGGCCGTCCGCGAGGAGCTTGGCATGGTGCCGGTGCGCTACTACCAGCTCCTGAACGCCCTCCTCGACGACCCCCGCGCCCTCGCCCACGACCCGATCACGGTCAATCGGCTCCGCCGGGTGCGGGAGTCACGACGCGAGGAGCGCTGAGCCGGTTAGGGTCGGGCCTATGGGTGACGCTACGTATGTGCAGCCGGACCAGTCCGAGCCCTCCGGGCTGCCCGAGCCCGTGACCGCCGCGGGACGCGATGGACTCGCCGCGTTTCTCGCGCGGCCCGAACGGGCCGTGGTGGCCCTCGACTTCGACGGCACGCTCGCCGCGATCGTGCCCGACCCCGAGCAGGCCCGCGCCCACCCGGACGCCGTGCCCGCGCTCGCCGCGCTCGCCCCGCGCCTGCGGTCCGTCGCCGTGGTCACGGGCCGCCCGGCGGGCGTCGCCGTCCGTTACGGCGGCTTCGCGGGTGTGCCGGGGCTCGAACACCTCGTGGTCCTCGGGCATTACGGCGCCGAGCGCTGGGACGCGGTCACCGGCACCGTCCAGGCGGCCGACCCGCACCCCGGCGTCGCGGCCGTCCGCGCCGAACTCCCCGGGTTCCTCGACGCGATCGACGCCTGGCGCGGCACCTGGATAGAGGAGAAGGGCCGCGCGGTCGCCGTCCACACACGCCGCGCCCGGGACCCGCAGGCCGCCTTCGACGCGCTGCGCGCCCCGCTCGCCGAGCTGGCGCACCGGCACGGCCTGATTGTCGAGCCGGGCCGCATGGTCCTCGAACTGCGCCCGCCCGGCATCGACAAGGGCGTGGCCCTCGCCGGCTACCTGCGCGAGGTGGGCGCGGAGTCCGTGCTCTACGCGGGCGACGACCTGGGCGACATCCCCGCCTTCGCCGCCGTGGAGAAACTGCGCGGCGACGGCATGGCGGGCCTCCTGGTGTGCAGCGGCAGCGCGGAGGTCACGGAACTCTCGGACCGCGCGGACCTGGTGGTGAACGGCCCCGGGGGAGTGGTGACGCTCCTCAACACCTTGGCGGGCCACCTGGCCTGACAGCGGGGGGGGGCAAGCGGGCCACCCACCCCGAGAGCGCGGGGTGAACGACCCACCCACCCTGACAG
>NZ_WMBF01000593.1:0-3445 GCF_019400875.1 Streptomyces anatolicus
GGCCTGGGGCGCGGGGAGCGGGTCACCGGGAGAGCGCGTCCCGTACCGCCTCCTCGGTCCGCGCCACCACCGCCGTGCCGTCGTCCGCCGTGATGATGGGCCGCTGGATCAGCTTCGGGTGCTCGGCGAGGGCCCTGACCCAGCGGTCGCGCCCCGACGCGTCACGCGGCCAGGCCTCGCGGTCCTTCAGGTTCAGCTCCTTGGCGGCCTGCTCCTGCGTCCTGGTGATGTCCCACGGTTCGAGGCCGAGACGGTCGAGCACGGCACGGATCTCGTCCTCGGTCGGCACGTCCTCGAGGTAGCGGCGCACGGTGTAGTCGGCGCCCTCCGCGTCGAGCAGCGCGAGGGCGCCACGGCACTTCGAACAGGCGGGGTTGATCCAGATCTCCATGCCCACACGCTACCTCCGGAACACCCGCCCCAGGCCGTGCGGCGCGACCTTATTCGAACACCCCAAAGCCCGTCTGGCCAGCGGCGATTGTCAGTGCCGGGCGGTAGAATCACAGTAGTGTTCGAGGGCGCCCGACGGGGGGTCCCGACCGCGACAGGAGGATGCCCGTGCCCGCTGCCGCACTGACGAGGAAGCCCGTTTCCCAGCGAGTCCCGAAGCCCGTACTGATCGATCTGCCGTATGTGCCACTGGCGAAGAAGGCGCTGCCCGCCGGCCGCCCGCGTGAGTGGTATGTCAACCACAACCGCCGCCTCAAGGCCATGCGCCTGGCCATCGCCCTGCTCGACTCGGGGGTGTACCTGCCGAACCAGGCGAAGAACAGCACGATACGGAGCATGGCGGAGGAGGTCGGGATCCACCCGCCCTCCGACATCACGTGCCACATGGTGCGCGCGCTGATGCGGTACAGCCGCTGAGCGGAGTAAGTGCCGGGCCCGGGAGGGGAGTTCACCCTCTCTCGGGCCCGGCGCCTTTTCCGGACGGGCGCGCGCGTGAACTCCCGCGTGGACTTGCGCGTGAGCCCCTAGTGAACGGGGGCGAACGCCTGTGAACCTGCGCGAAACCGTGCGGACGCATGTGCGATGAGACATGCTGTGCCTCATGACCCAGCCGGACCCCGTCGGCCTGACCCAGCCGATCCAGCCGGAGCCTGTCGGCCCGAATCAACCGGCCGAGCCGGAAGCCGTCGGCATGAAGCAGCCGACCGAGCCGGACCCCGCCGCCGAGCTGCCGCTGCTGACGCGTGTCGAACTCCCGGGCGGCGCCCACGTTCCGGTGCGTGCTCTGCGCGCCCCCGCGCCGGAACGGTTCCTTCCGTCCGGTTCCGGCCCCGCGCCGGGCCCGCCCCCGGCGCCCGCGGTCCTCATCCTCCCCGCGATGGGCACCCCCGCCCGCTTCTACCGCCGCTTCGCGCGCCAGTTGCACGGCGAGGGCCTGACGGTCCTCACCGCGGACCTGCGAGGCCAGGGTGAGGCGGCCCCGCGCGGCGGCGCCCGCGGCCGCGGGGCGCACGACCACGGCTACCGCACCATCGTCGAGGAGGACATCCCCGCCGTCCTCGCGGCCATCCGCGCGGAGCTGGGCCCCGAGCCGCCGCTGTACCTGCTCGGCCACAGCCTCGGCGGTCAACTCGGCCTGGTGCACGCCGCTTTGGGCGCGACCCCAGGCACCGGCATCGGCATCGGCATCGGCATCGGCCCTGGCGTCGACGGCGTGGTGCTCGTCGCCACGGGGTCCGTCTGGTTCCGCGCGTACGGCCCCCTGCGCGGACCCGCCCTGCTCCTCGGCGAGCTGCTGATCTCCGCGACATCGACCCTGCTCGGCCGCTGGCCCGGCACCCGGCTCGGCTTCGGCGGCGACCAGCCCAGGGGCGTCATGCGGGACTGGGCACGGCAGGGACGTACGGGCCGCTACGCCGCCAAGGGATCAGCCCTCGACTACGAAACGGCCCTCGCCGCACTGGAGTTGCCGGTGCTCGCGGTCTCCGTGGAGCACGACACCTTCGCCCCCGCCGCCGCCCTCGACCACCTGCTCGGCAAGGTCCCACGGGCCCGTCTCACCCGGCGCCACTACACCGAGCGGGAGGCGGGCGGCCGCCTCGACCACTTCGCGTGGACGAGGTCGGGCGGCGCGCTCGCCAAGCAGGTGGCGGCCTGGACGTCCGCCGTCTGATCCGCCGTCTGATCCGCCGCCTGATCCGCGGTCTGGTCCGCGGTCTGGTCCGCGGTCCGGTCCGATCGCGCGGTCAGCCGATCCGGTCCGGCGTCACCGTGAGCCACCGCTTGTCGGCGGTGACCTTCTGGCCCAGCTCACGCTGGCGCTCGGCGTTCTTCTTCTTCATCCCGTCGAGCTGCTTCATGTACGAGTCCTTGCGGTTGACCCAGACCCGTACCCCACCGTGCTCCACGTCCGCGGAGTGGAACAGCATCGGCCCGTCGCTGACCGGCGTGTCACCGGCCACGAGCATCGGCTTCCGCCACTCGTCGATGTACGTGTTGATCGCCGCGGGCTTGCCCTCGTACCAGGTCAGCGGCGCCCACAGCTTGGGCGTCAGCTCGTGCCCGGCGAGCTTCGCCCGGTCCTTCTCGCCGAAGCGGCCCTCGGCGATCTCCTTGCGGGAGCTGGTCACCTCGCCGGTCTCGCGGTCCTTGAGGAGCATGGAGACGCCGATGACGTTCTGCGGCTTCACGCCGTAGCCGTACTTCGGGTCGGCGAGGACCATGCGGACCAGGTCCTCGCTGGCCGCGCTGACGACGTACACCTCGATGCCGTGCGCGCGCAGCGTCTTGTAGAGCTGCCGCATGCCGCGCGACAGCTCCGGCGGCTTCACCTCGGTCTTCGTCACCTTCCCGGCCTCGTAGTACTCGGCCGGGATCGGCTTCTTGTACGCGAGGAGGTCATCGACGTACCCCTTCAGCTCCTTCAGCGTGAAGCCGGAGAAGATCTGCGCGGCCCAGGGGTAGCAGACCTGGTCGTCCACCTCGCAGAGCCGGTTGTAGTAGCTGTACAGGCTCTCCTTGTGCCCGGCCTTGTCCTTGAAGGGGATGATTTTCAGGGACGGGTCCATGGTCTTGCGGGTCAGGACGCCCTTCATTTCCAGGAAGGGCAGCAGCGACTCCTCGAGGTCGTTGCGGTACGAGGTGTTGTCCGCGTCGAAGACGGCGTACGCGCCCTTGTGGTCGTTGGCGGCGATGACCTTGCCGAGCTTCTTCGCGACCGGCTCGGGCCAGTGCGACAGTTCGCGGGCGGTGGCGGCCGAGGTGTCCGCCGCCGTCGCCTCGCTCGTCGGCCACAGCGCGGCACCCGCGAGCAGCGCGGCCGCGAGGGCTCCCGTGGCGCCGATGAGGGCCGGCTTCTTCATTGCGCGTACTGCCATGTCTTCCTTGCCCCGCCGTTCCTGAAAGCGATGCGCGCCCCCGTCCGGAGCGGCGCGCCATGCTATGGCCAGGCCACCCGATTTCCCATGATCGAAGTCACCGGGGGTGGGGGGAGTGG
>NZ_WMBF01000594.1:0-3438 GCF_019400875.1 Streptomyces anatolicus
GCCAAGGGCAGACCCCGCTCAAGACCCCCAGGTCAGAAGAACGTTCGGAGGTAGTCCACGACCACCCCCTCTCCCTCCACCACCGGAATCAACTGCCACTTGTCGAACGCCGTGCACGGGTGTGAGAGGCCCATCCCCACCCAGTCGCCCACCGCGATCTCCGCCTCCGGAGACGTCCGGAGCCAGCCGTGCTGGTCGGAGAGGCCCGTGACCGTGATCCCGGTCGCGGGGCCGAGGACGCCGGCCCGGCGGACGAGCTGCGCCTCGGGCAGGTCGAGGTCGTACGCCGCGTCCCGCTTGCCCGCGTTGGTGAACGCCTGCGCCGAAGAGGGCCGCGACACCACCTGCGCCCAGAGCAGGAACGCGGGCTCCAGCGCACCCTCCTGCGGCACCCGGTTGAACGGCGTCAGCCGCCGGTAGTGACCGTCGTCATGGGAGACGTACGCACCCGAACGCAGCAACTTCAGCAGCGGCACCGACAGTTCCGGGATCTCCGCGAACACCGACGCCACCGCGTCGAACCACGCACTGCCCCCGGCACTGACCACGACCTCCGGCAGATCCGTGAACCGCCCCGCCTTGTCGAGGTCCACAAGGAGCGCGACCAGCCGCCGCAGCCACGCCGTGACCCGCTCCGCGGAGGCCTGCGGCACCTCGCCCTCGTACCCGGCGACGCCCACGAGCCGCAGCGTGTCCGCGCCCGCGACGGCGTTGGCGATCTCGAAGCACTCGGCCTCGGTCCGCACGCCGGTCCGCGCCTCGTCACCCGCCGCCAGTTCGAGCACGACGTCCACGGGACGGTTCGCACCCGCCTCGCTGAGGGCCGCTTGCATCAACTCGACGCCCCGTACGGAGTCGACGTAGCAGATGAAACGGAAGGCGGGGTCGGCGTTCAGCTCACCCGCCAGCCAGCGCAGCGCCGCCGCGTCGACCAGTTCGTTCGCCAGGAAGATCCGCGGGGTGCCGAACGCCCGTGCCACCCGCACCTGGTGGGGGACCGCGAGCGTGATGCCCCACGCCCCGCGCTCCAGCTGCCGGGCGAAGAGCTGCGGCGCCATCGACGTCTTGCCGTGCGGCGCGAAGGCGAGGCCGTGCCGCTCGGCGTACGTCTCCATGAGCGCGAGGTTGTGTTCGAGGCGCTCGGCGGAGAGCGCGAGGACCGGGGTGGTGAAACCGCCGGTGAAGAGGTTCCTGCGCTGGGCCGCCAGCTCGCCGACGGTGAGACCTTCCGCGTCCGGGGGAAGGCCCTTGAAGCGGTGATCGATCCGCTCGTCCGCGAGCGCGGCCAGCGAATCGGCGGGGTTCTGGGCGGCCATGGGCGCCTCCTCCAGAGGTGCGTTGCATCATCTGCAACAGTCATTGCGTATGTCGCTGACAGCTGTCTAACATCCGAGCCAACGCCGGGTCAACGGATCCGAACAGACGGTCAGAGAGAGTCCGGAGAGACGGTCGGAGAGAGTCCGAAGAGACGGTGAAGGGCTGGGAGAGCGTGACCGTACAGGCAGTCGCGGGGGGCGTCACGGAGGCGACCGCACCGGCGCCAGTGGACGTCGTCGCGCTCGGCGAGTCCATGGTCACCTTCCTGCCCGCCCGGCCCGGCCGCCTCGCCGACGTGCCCTCCTTCGACCGCGGGATCGGCGGCGCCGAGTCGAACGTCCTCTGCGCGCTCGCCGCCGCCGGGCACACCACCCGCTGGGTCAGCCGCGTCGGCGCCGACGGCTTCGGCGACCACCTCGTCGAGGCGATCGCGCGCTATGGCGTGGACACCTCCGCCGTCGGCCGCGACCCGCACCGCCCCACCGGCATCTACTTCCGCACCGCCGACGACCGCGACACCGACGCCCACGAGGTCGTCTACTACCGCGCGGGCTCGGCCGCCTCCGCCATGGCCCGGGGCTCTGTGGACGAGGACGCGCTCACCTCGGGCCGCGTCCTGCACCTGTCGGGCATCACGCCCGCCCTCTCCGCCGACTGCCTCGACCTCGTGCGACACCTCTGCGGCCGGCGCGCCGGCCGCGCGCCCCTCGTCTCCTTCGACGTCAACCACCGCCCGGGGCTGTGGAAGGACGCGGCCACCGGCCCTGACGTCCTGCTCGATCTCGCCCGCGGCGCCGACCTCGTCTTCGTCGGCGAGGACGAGGCCGCCACGGCCTGGGGCGTGACCGGCGGGCCCGACGCCCTGCGCGCCGCCCTGCCCGAACCCGCCACCCTCGTCGTCAAACACGGCAGCCGAGGCGCCACCGTCCTGCGCCACGGCGAGGACCCCGTCTTCCAGGCCGCCCTGCGCGTGGACGTCGTCGCACCCGTCGGCGCCGGTGACGCCTTCGCCGCCGGGTTCCTCTCCGCCACCCTGCGCGGCCTGCCCGCCACCCAGCGCCTGCGCCACGGCCACCTGATGGCCGCCGCCGCCCTCACCGTCCCCGGCGACCTCGCCACGCCCCCCGCCCGCGCACACGCCGACCGCCTCGCCGCAGTGGACGACGCCACCTGGGGGACACTTCGTCTCGGCCCCGGCTGGACGGCGAACGCCCCGGAGGAAAGCGGGGCCGATGAGGAGGTACGTACCCCATGAGCCAGACCGTCGACCGCGCGCTCTCGATCCTGCCGCTGCTCGCCGAGGGCCCCGCCGACCTGGGCCAGGTCGCCGACCGGCTCGGCGTCCACAAGTCCACGGCGCTCCGGCTCCTGCGCACCCTCCACGAGCACGGCCTGGTCTTCCGCCAGTCCGACCAGCGCTACCGCCTCGGCGCGCGACTCTTCGCGCTCGCCCAGGAGGCCGTCGAGAACCTGGACGTGCGCGAGATCGCCCACCCCCACCTCCTCGCCCTCAACGAACGCTGCGGCCACACGGTGCACCTCGCCGTCTACGAGGACGGGGAGGTCCTCTACATCGACAAGGTCGAGAGCCGCTACCCGGTGCGGATGTACTCCCGCATCGGCAAGCCGGTGGCCATCACCGTCGCCGCCGTCGCCAAGCTCCTCATCGCCGACTTCCCCGAAGCCGAGCGCCGCGCCCTCGCCGAGAAGCTCGACTACCCCACCTACACGTCCCGTTCCACCCCCAACGCCCCCGCTTTCCTGCGGGAGTTGGAGAAGGTGCGCGAACAGGGCTGGGCCACCGACCTCGGTGGCCACGAGGAGTCCATCAACTGCGTCGGGGCCCCCATCCGCGGCGCGGACGGACGCGTCGTCGCCGCCATGTCGGTCTCCGCGCCGAATGTCGTCGTCACCGCCGAGGAACTCCTCACCCTGCTCCCGCTGGTGCGCCGCACGGCGGACGCCATCAGCCGGGAGTACTCCGGCAAGTCACCCCTGAAGGAAGCCTGAAGGACAGCTCATGACTGAGCACACCGAGCACACCGAGCACACCGAGAGCACCGAGAAGGTCGCCCTCACCCCCGCCACCCACACCACCCCGCCCGCCAAGTTCTCCCACGG
>NZ_WMBF01000595.1:0-3424 GCF_019400875.1 Streptomyces anatolicus
TCACCGAAGTGAGTCGGGGTATCAACATATCTGGCGTTGACTTTTGGCACGCTGTTGAGTTCTCAAGGAACGGACGCTTCCTTTGTACTCACCCTCTCGGGCTTTCCTCCGGGCGCTTCCCTTCGGTGTTTCTTTTGTTCTTGCGTTTCCGACTCTATCAGACTCTTTCGTGTCCGATTTCCTCGGTGCCTTTCCGGTTCCCGCTCCGGCCTTTCGGCTTTCGCGTTTCCCTTTCCGGCGGTTCCGACTCTATCAGATCCTTTCGGGCCTGATTCCCAGTCAGCGGGGGTTGTCTTCCCGGCTGTTGGGCCGTTCCGACGAGTGAGACTTTAGCGGAATCCTGGCTCCCGATCCAATCGGGGGCGTCCTTTCGAACGCCGATTCCTCATTTCGCAAATGCGCATGAAAGCGGGCCGAAGGCGGGTGCCGGAAGGGCACACGACGTCGATCGCTTGAATGGTTCTTGCGGAATGGCCGCCCGGGGACCGACCAAGTGGTCGACGCTCACGTCGGGCAACTCGGAGAACACTACGTAGCCCCTCCAGGAGTGTCAACTCCCTGACGCGCGGTCCGTCCGGGGCTACTCTGGGCGGCATGACAACGCATGCGTACACCCAGCTGTGGTGGGCCGCCTGACGGCGGCCGTACATACGCGTGTACCCAGCGGCCGCCGCTTCGGCGGCCGTTCTCGTCTCTCCCTCTGGGAGGCCCGGAGCCCGGTCGTCGGGACGGCGGCCTCGAGCAGGAGGCGGAGTGATGACGAGGATCTTCAGTGGGGTCAAGCCGACGGGGCATCTGACCCTGGGGAACTACCTGGGGGCCGTCCGGCAGTGGGCCGAGGTCGACCAGTACCGCGCCGACTCGCTCTTCAGCATCGTGGATCTGCACGCCCTGACGGTCGAGCACGATCCGGGGCGCGTGCGCAGGCTCAGCAGGCAGGCGGCCACGCTGCTGCTGGCGTCGGGGATCGATCCCGAGCGGGCCACCGTCTTCGTGCAGAGCCATGTCGATGAGCACGCGCGGCTCTCGTATCTGCTGGAGTGCGTCGCCACGGACGGCGAGATGCGGCGGATGATCCAGTACAAGGAGAAGGCCGCGCGGGAGCGGGCGCGGGGCGGGAGTGTGC
This sequence comes from Streptomyces anatolicus, assembly GCF_019400875.1. Classification (NCBI taxonomy): domain Bacteria; kingdom Bacillati; phylum Actinomycetota; class Actinomycetes; order Kitasatosporales; family Streptomycetaceae; genus Streptomyces; species Streptomyces anatolicus. The sequence continues at coordinate 1,127 of NZ_WMBF01000595.1, forward strand.
GGCTCTCGCTGCTCACCTATCCCGTGCTGATGGCGGCGGACATCCTGGCGTACCGGGCCGACGAGGTGCCGGTCGGTGATGACCAGACGCAGCACGTCGAGCTGACGCGGGATCTGGCGGAGCGGTTCAACCAGCGGTACGGGCCGACGTTCGTGGTGCCGCGGGCCACGCCGCCCAAGGTGGCGGCGCGGGTCATGGATCTGCAGGACCCCACGTCGAAGATGGGCAAGTCCCACGAGGCCGGGGCGGGGATCGTCTATCTGCTTGACGAGCCGGACGTCGTACGGAAGAAGATCCTGCGGGCGGTCACGGACAGCGGGAGCGAGGCCGTGTTCGACCGGGACGCAAAGCCGGGGGTCTCGAATCTGCTGGAGATTCTCGCGGCCTGCCGAGGGGGGAGCCCGGAGGCGCTGAGTGGTGTGTACGAGTCGTACGGCGCGCTGAAGGCCGATGCCGCCGAGGCGGTGGTGGAGCTGCTGCGGCCCTTGCGGGAGCGGCACAAGGAACTGATGGCCGACCCCTCTTATGTGGAGGAGGTGCTGCGGCGGGGGGCCGAGCGGGCCAGAGAGATGGCCCGGCCCACGGTCGACGGGGCGTATCGGGCCATCGGCCTGCTGCCGGCCGCGTCCTCGCCGCAGCCGGTGACGTGACGTGACCTGACGTGGGGGCGGTGGCTCAGCTGTTGCTGCCGGAGGCCAGTTCGCGGCTGCGGTCGCGGGCCGCTTCCAGGGCCGCGATGAGCGCCGCCCGCACGCCGTGGTTCTCCAGTTCGCGGATCGCGTTGATCGTGGTGCCCGCGGGAGAGGTCACGTTCTCGCGGAGTTTCACCGGGTGCTCGCCGCTGTCGCGGAGCATGACGGAGGCGCCGACCGCCGCCTGGACGATCAGGTCGTGGGCCTTGTCGCGGGGCAGGCCGAGCAGGATGCCCGCGTCGGTCATGGCCTCGACGAGGAAGTAGAAGTAGGCCGGGCCCGAGCCTGACAGGGCCGTGCAGGCGTCCTGCTGGGTCTCGGGGACCCGGAGCGTCTTGCCCACGGCGCCGAAGATGTCCTCGGCGTGGGCAAGCGCCTCGGCGGTGGCGTGGCTGCCGGCGGAGATGACGGACATGCCCTCGTCCACCAGGACGGGGGTGTTCGGCATGACGCGGACGACGGGGGTGTGGTCGGCAAGGCGCTCTTCGATGAAGGCGGTGGTGATGCCGGCGGCGGCGCTGATGACGAGGCGGTCGGCGGTGACGTGCGGGGCGAGTTCGTCGAGGAGCTTCGCCATGTCCTGCGGCTTGCAGGCGAGGATGAGGGTGTCGGCCTGCTTGGCGGCGTCGGCGTTGCTGACGGGGGTGACGCCGTAGCGGGTGCTCAGTTCGTCGGCGCGTTCCTGGCGGCGGGTGGTGACCAGGAGGTCGGCGGGGGCCCAGCCGCCGCGGATCATGCCGCTGAGCAGGGCCTCACCGATCTTTCCGGTGCCGAGGACTGCGACTTTCTGGCTCGTGGTGCGGCTCATGGCGGGGGCCTTCCGGGGTTGCGTCGTCCGGGGGCCATCCTCGCATTGGGAGGTCGGGGGGAGCGGGGTTGTCCGGTGGGCGGACCTTTGTTCACGCCGTGCGGCGGCGCAGGGTCGCCGCGCCCAGGCACAGGACCAGCAGGGCGCAGAGCGCGACGATGACGGCGTCGCGTACGAAGTCGCCGGTGATGTCGGGGTGGCGCAGGACCTCGTTCATGCCGTCGACGGCGTACGACATGGGGAGGACGTCGGAGATTCCTTCCAGGACCGGCTGCATGCTGGGGCGGGGTGTGAAGAGGCCGCAGAGCAGGAGCTGGGGGAAGATCACCGCCGGCATGAACTGGACGGCCTGGAACTCGGACGCGGCGAACGCCGAGACGAACAGGCCGAGGGCGGTGCCGAGCAGGGCGTCGAGCAGGGCGACCAGGAGCAGCAGCCAGGCGGAGCCGGTGACGTCGAGGCCGAGGGCCCAGAGGGCGAGGCCGGTGGCGAGGGCGGACTGGACGACGGCGAGGGCGCCGAAGGCGAGGGCGTAGCCGGCGATGAGGTCGCCCTTGCCGAGGGGCATGGCGAGGAGGCGTTCGAGGGTGCCGGAGGTGCGCTCGCGCAGGGTGGCGATCGAGGTCACCAGGAACATCGTGATGAGGGGGAAGATCCCGAGGAGGGACGCGCCGATGGAGTCGAAGGTGCGGGGGTTGCCGTCGAACACGTACCGCAGGAGCAGGAGCATCACGCAGGGGACGAGGACCATCAGCGCGATGGAGCGCGGGTCGTGGCGGAGCTGGCGCAGGACGCGGG
>NZ_WMBF01000596.1:0-3415 GCF_019400875.1 Streptomyces anatolicus
GCCCCGAGGCCAGGAAGCGCACGTAGGCGGGGGACGGCGGCACCCATGGGACATCGTCCATGGCCCAGGGCGCCGTGAAGGTCAGCACGGGCAGGCCGTCGACCCGGCCCGCGCACACGAGCGTCTCGTACCGGCCGTCTCCGAGCACATCCCGCCCCCGCGTGAGCGCCCGCGTCAGATCGAGGTCGGCGCCCGGCTCCCGGTACATCTCCTGGGCCGCGATATCGGCGAACTGCTCTGCGGTCACCAGGTGGGCCCGGGCCAGGACGCGCCCGCTCGCATGCGGGTCGTAGAAGGCCCTGCCGCCTCCCCACACCGGCGACTCGGTAGCGAAGTACATCGCGCCGGCCAACTCCACGGGGACGGACCGGGCAGGCATGGCGGGATCACGGCACCCCGGAAAGTCCTTCACCGCACCCACCGGACGGCCACCCCGGATGTAAGCGGCGAGCCGGTCCAGATGCGTGTTCGAACCATAGGACGCGTACCAGACCCGAGCGGCTGCGCCGGGGTTCATATGGAGCCCCCTGTCGGATTCGAACCGACGACCTACGCATTACAAGTGCGTTGCTCTGGCCATCTGAGCTAAGGAGGCATGCACGGGCCCGCACATGCATGTGGTCGTGCCCGTGCAGTGTAACCAACGACGTCCGGCCGGCCGGCGGGAATTTCCGCGGAGGCCGCCGCGCCCCGGCTACTGACAGACCACGGACCGCCGGGGTACGGTCACGAGCAGTTCACTCAGGTGGACTACACCACTCCCTCTACTCGGATCGTCCGGCACGTTCCTGCCGGTGAAGGGGGCCCTCACCATGGCCACTGTTACGTTCGACAAGGCGACCCGCACCTACCCGGGTTCCGACAAGCCCGCCGTCGACGGTCTCGACATCGAGATCGCGGACGGCGAGTTCCTCGTACTCGTCGGCCCGTCCGGCTGCGGCAAGTCCACCTCGCTCCGGATGCTCGCGGGGCTCGAGGACGTGAACGCAGGCGCGATCCGCATCGGGGAGCGCGACGTCACGCACCTGCCGCCCAAGGACCGGGACATCGCCATGGTGTTCCAGAACTACGCGCTCTACCCGCACATGACCGTCGCCGACAACATGGGCTTCGCCCTGAAGATCGCCGGCGTCAACAAGGCCGAGATCCGCCAGAAGGTCGAGGACGCGGCGAAGATCCTGGACCTCACCGAGTACCTGGGCCGCAAGCCCAAGGCGCTCTCCGGCGGTCAGCGCCAGCGCGTGGCCATGGGCCGCGCCATCGTGCGCGAGCCCCAGGTCTTCCTCATGGACGAGCCGCTCTCCAACCTCGACGCCAAGCTGCGTGTGTCGACCCGTACGCAGATCGCGAGCCTCCAGCGCCGCCTCGGCATCACCACCGTCTACGTCACCCACGACCAGGTCGAGGCCATGACCATGGGCGACCGCGTGGCCGTCCTCAAGGACGGGCTCCTCCAGCAGGTCGACTCGCCCCGCAGCATGTACGACCGCCCGGCCAACCTCTTCGTCGCGGGCTTCATCGGCTCCCCCGCCATGAACCTCGTCGAGGTCCCGATCACCGACGGCGGCGTGAAGTTCGGCAACTCCGTGGTGCCGGTCAACCGCGAGGCCCTGTCCGCCGCCGCCGACCGCGGCGACCGCACGGTCACCGTCGGCGTCCGCCCGGAGCACTTCGACATCGTCGAGCAGGACGGCGCCACCGCGAAGTCCCTCTCCAAGGCCACTGAGGACGCCCCGGCCGGTCTCGCCGTCTCCGTCAACGTCGTCGAGGAGCTGGGCGCCGACGGATACGTCTACGGCTCCGCCGAGGTCGACGGCGAGCACAAGGACCTCGTCGTCCGCGTGAACGGCCGCCGCGTCCCGGAGAAGGGCAGCCAGCTGCACGTCGTACCGCGCCCGGGCGAGACCCACGTCTTCTCCACGTCGACGGGCGAGCGCCTCTCCGACTGACGGACACCACGCCTGCATCCCGAGGGGCCCCGCGCCGAGCGAGCGCGGGGCCCCTCGGCGTGCCCCCGGAGCCCCGCCCGCGACCACGCCGTTGTCGACAAATACCCCGGCACACCGGGCATTTCGAACGTCCCTCGTCAACACCGCTCCAGGGAAACCCTCTTCGCCGTCGCTCGACCGAGTGACAAAATGTCGCCAAATCATCACCGAGCGCTACGCTGCCACGCGTGACGCACTCCGCCAACTACACCCAGAAGCCGCGCCGAGCCCACCGGGGCCCCGCCCGCCGCATCGGCCGCACGCTCGCTCTCGTCCTGCCCGTGATGCTGGTGCTTTCCGGGACCCTCGCGGTCACCAGCGTCAACTGGTCGGGGAACTCCTCGGATTCGATCCTCACCGCATCCGCCGACAACCTCTCCGTACCGGCCAAGTCCCGCGCCCCGCAGGACATGCTGCGCGACCGGCTCCTCCTGGAACTCCAGGAGAAGAACCCCGGCATCGCGCTCACCCACCTCCAGCAGGAGGTGAACCGCCACCCGTCGCTCGCCCGCCACTGTGTCGCCGTCGCCCGCGCCCTCGGCCGGGCCGCCGTGCAGAAGTACGGCCCGACCCGCGCCCAGTCGTACGCGCGGCCCGTGTGCGACACGTCGTACGCGGCGGGCGTGGCAGCCCACCAGAACGGCTGAGCCGACCCGGCCGACGCGCCGCGTAGGGTTTCCGGCATGACCACGCTGAACCCCACGCAGGCCGTAGTCCTGGCCGGAGGCCAAGGCTCCCGCCTCCGTCCGTACACCGACGACCGGCCCAAGCCGATGGTCGAGATCCCCGGCACGGGGACCCCGATCATCGGCCATCAGCTCGCCTGGCTGGCCGCGGAGGGCGTGACGGACGCCGTCGTCTCCTGCGGCCACCTCGCCGAGGTCCTCCAGGAGTGGCTCGACTCCGCAGACCTCCCGCTGAACGTCACCACGGTCGTCGAGAAGGAGCCCCTCGGCCGCGGCGGCGGCCTCAAGTACGCCGCCCGCCACCTCCCCCACGCCGACCAGCCCTGGTACGCGACGAACGGCGACATCTGGACCCGCTTCTCGCTGCGCGACATGGCGGCCTTCCACGCCGAGCGCGACGCCACCGCGACCCTCGCCCTGGCCCGCCCCCGCATCCCGTGGGGCGCCGTGGAGACGGACGCGTTCGGCCACATCACGGACTTCGTCGAGGCCCCGCCGTCCCCGTACCTCATCAACGCGGGCGTCTACGTCTTCTCCGCGTCCTTCACCGCGCTCCTGCCCGACCTCGGCGACCACGAGCGCACCACGTTCCCCCGCCTGGCCCGCGCGAAGCGCCTGGCGGGCTTCCCGCTGCCGCAGGGCGCCTACTGGCGGGCGATCGACACCGCGAAGGACCTCACCGAGGCCGCCAAGGAACTGGCCGCACAGGCCCGTTGAGCCCCCACACACTTCATACGCTGT
>NZ_WMBF01000060.1:0-21931 GCF_019400875.1 Streptomyces anatolicus
CACCCGTCCCGCCCTGCGGGACGCCTGCCCACAACGGGGACGTCGGGACGCCTGCCCACAACAGTCGCCTACGGCCTCGCGGCAGTGATCGCGTGTGTTTCTCTCGCGTGGACCCTTTGGTACGGGATCGCCGAGAGGCCCGTCGCGCTTGCTTTTGGGGTGATGATCGGGCTCGGGGAGCTGGCCCGGTGGGGGAGTGGGAGGCAGCGGGAGCCCGCGCCGCTGGGGGCCGCGGGGGCCCTGGCGTACGCACTGCTCGGGCAGAACGCCGGGACGGCCACGCACCACGGCGCGCCCCAGGTGATCGCCGTGGTCGTCGCGGCAGCCCTCGTGGGAGCCGTACCGCACGTGGCGCTCGGCCGCGGGCCCACACCCGACCAGATGGCGCGGCGCGTACTGACCGTCGCGTTCGCCGCCGTCTGCTTCCAACCCCTCTACAACTCCGGCAAGTTGAAGGACTGGGCAGGCCACGGCCCCTGGTACGCGCTCGTCATCGTCGCCCTGCTCGTCCTCACCGCGCTCTGCGACGCCGTCCTCGCCGCCGCGATGGCCCACGCCCGCACCCGCTGGCCGTTCGGCCCCCTGCTCCGCGACGAACTGCGGGCCATGCTCGGCATCGGCTCCGCCGTCTGCGCCACCGGGGCCGTGATGGCGCTCGCGGTCGCCGTGGCGGGACTGTGGGCGCTGCCCGTGTTCAGCCTCCCGCTGCTCCTCACCCAGCTGGCCTTCCGGCGGTACGCGGCGGTGCGGGCCACCTACCGGCAGACCATCGCCTCGCTTGCCAGGGCCACCGAGATCGCCGGATACACCCCGCAGGGCCACGCCCACCGAGTCGCCGGGCTCAGCTTGGCCGTCGGGCGCGACCTCGGGCTCACCGGACCCGACCTCACCGTCCTCGAGTACGCGGCGCTGATGCACGACATCGGCCAGCTGTCCCTCGTCGACCCCGTCCCCGAGGGCGCCACCGCCGCCCTGCCGGAGGCGCAGCAGCGCCGAATAGCCCTGCTCGGCGGCGCGGTCGTACGGCAGACCGGGGTGGACTCCGCGGTCGCCGTCGTCGTGGAGCGCCAGGCCGACCCGTACCGCGATCAGCCGCTCACGGCGCGTATTGTGCGCACCGCGAACGCGTACGACGAGATGGCGCGGGGAGAAGGACCATCGGGGGCCCTCGGGGGGCCGCTCAACGCCTTGGAGCGGCTGCGTCTGGCCACCGGCCACGACTATCAGCCCGAGGTCGTGGAGTCCCTGGCGAGGGTGGTGTCGCGGGGTGGCCTTAGCTCGCCCCCGGCTGGGTAACCCATGGGTAATGAGCGGCTGTCCGACCGTACGTGGTTGGATGCGAAGAAGAGGGTGCACGGGGGCATCGACCCGACGCCGCGCCCTCATCAGATGGGACTTCCGACAAATCGTGACAGGCGGGAATCAGGCGGGAATCGTGAGGATCTTCGGCAAGGGACGGCACCGGCCCTCCGCCTCATGGCGGCAGGCGACCGACCGCGCGTTCACGCTGATCGGCGACGGCCGGTACGAGGACGCGGGGGCGCTGCTCACGCGTGCGGCGGATCTGGAGCCGTGGCTGTCCGAGTCCTGGTTCAACCTCGCTCTGCTGCACAAGTTCCGGCACGACTGGGAGCAGGCGCGGGCCGCGGGGCTGCGGGCCGTCGCGCTCCTGGACCGCTCGGCGGGTGCCCCGGACTGGTGGAACGTGGGCATCGCGGCGACCGCGCTCCAGGACTGGCCGCTGGCCCGCCGCGCCTGGCAGGCGTACGGCCTGCGGGTGCCCGGCGGGGTGGCCGCGTCCGGCGAGCCGACGGGCATGGAGCTGGGCAGCGCGGCCGTCCGGCTCTCCCCGGAGGGCGAGGCCGAGGTGGTGTGGGGCCGCAGGCTGGATCCCGCGCGCATCGAGGTGCTGTCCATCCCGCTGCCCTCCTCCGGGCGCCGCTGGGGCGAGGTCGTGCTGCACGACGGCGTCCCGCACGGCGAGCGGACGACGGCGGCCGGACACTCGTATCCCGTGTTCGACGAGATCGAGCTGTGGGCGCCCTCGCCCGTGCCGACCTGGGTGGTCCTCCTGGAGGCCGCCACCGAGGACGACCGGGACGCGCTGGAGCAGCTCGCGGCCGACGCGGGCTTCGCCGCCGAGGACTGGTCGTCCTCCGTGCGGCTGCTGTGCCGCATGTGCTCCGAGTCGCGGATGCCGAGCGACGAGGGCGACGGCGAGCACCTGGACCCGCACGACCACAGCGAGCCGGGCCATCCGGGCCCGCTCGGCCACCGCAGCCCGGGCGCGATCTGGGTGCCGGAGCGGGAGTGCGGCATCGCGGCGCCGGCCGCCCTGGTGCGCGGGCTCCTCGACAGCTGGGTGGCGGACAGCCCGGACTCGCGGGACTGGCGGGATCTCGAAGAGGTCTGCTGACCCGAGGAGGTCCGCCGACCCGAGGAGGCGCGGCCGCACTTCGCCGTAGGCTGTACCGGCACAAACTCTTGAGGGTTTCACGGAAGGCTTACGGCGGACATGGCGCAGGACACTGAGCAGCAGGCCTCCGGCGGGGTGCTCCCCGTCGACGACGAGGGCTTCGTCATCGACACGGAGGACTGCGAGGAGCGCGAGACGGCCTATCGCGAGCGCGGCACGTCCCGGCCGATCACGGTCGTCGGCAACCCGGTCCTGCACAAGGAGTGCAAGGACGTCACCGCCTTCGACGACGAGCTGGCCAAGCTGGTCGACGACATGTTCGCCAGCCAGCGCACCGCGCAGGGCGTCGGCCTCGCCGCCAACCAGATCGGCGTCGACCTGAAGGTCTTCGTCTACGACTGCATGGACGACCAGGGCGTGCGCCACGTCGGCGTCGTCTGCAACCCGGTCCTGCGCGAGCTGCCCGCCGACCAGCGCCGCCTCGACGACTCGGGCGAGGGCTGCCTCTCCGTGCCGACCGCCTATGTCGACCTGGCCCGCCCGGACTACGCCGAGGTGACCGGGCAGGACGAGAAGGGCAACCCCATCAAGGTGCGCGGCGGTGGCTACTTCGCGCGCTGCCTCCAGCACGAGACGGACCATTTGTACGGCTACCTGTACATCGACCGCCTCTCCAAGCGGGAGCGCAAGGACGCGCTGCGCCAGATGGCGGAGGGCACGCCGCGCTACCCCGTGGTGCCCAACGACTGACGCACGCGCCGCCTGAGCGGCGCGGGAACCAAGTGACACCAGCGGCCCCTGGTCGGGAACTCCACCCCGGCCAGGGGCCGTTGGCGTAAGCCGCTCACCAGTGCGAGCAAAACCGGCTGTTGAAGATCCATAATCAGTCACGTACGGGGATGTTCTCAGCACTGGGGGGTAGTGAATGGCGCAAAACTGTTCCCTGAACGGTCAGTTGTGGTGCTGAATGGAAAGCGACGCGGGGATACGCAACGGCGCGCGCCCGGCACGGGGGAGGGGCGTGTGCCGCCCAGGCGGCTGAAAGGGGTTTGTCCGTGCCTGCATATTCCGGAAGCACTTCACAGACACAGCCACACACTCAGGTGGTATCTGTCCCACCGGCTCTGACCGTTCCAGTGATCGAGGCAGATTTTCCTCGCCGTCTGCACCCGTATTGGCCAAAGCTTCAGGAGAAGTCCAGGTCCTGGCTGCGCGAAATGCGGCTCATGCCGCCGGACAAGGTCGAGCGGTACGCGGACAGCCTCTGCTACACCGACCTGGTGGCGGGCTACTACATTGGCGCGCCGGACGAGTTGCTCACCGCGATAGCGGATCTCAGCAGCTGGTTCTTCGCCTGGGACGACCGGCACGACAGGGACTCGGTGCACGGCAGGGCGGCGCAGTGGCGGTGGCTCTGCCGCGGCCTGCACGGCGCCCTCGACGAACCCCGGCAGTACCTCCACCACCGCGACCCCCTGGTCGCCGGGTTCGCGGACTGCGTCCGCCGCCTGTACGGCTTCCTCGGCCCCAGCTGGAACGCCAGGTTCGCCCGCCACTTCCACCCCGTGATCGAGGCGTACGACCAGGAGTTCAGAAACCGGCGCAGCGGCACGGTCCCCACCGTCGAGGCGTACGTGGAGCTGCGCCGCCTCACCTTCGCGCACTGGGCGTGGATCGACCTGCTCGAACCCACCGCGCGCCACGAACTGCCGCGCGTCATAAGGAAACACCCCGCGTACCGCGACGCGGCCCTCGCGACCCAGGACTTCTCGGCCTGGTACAACGACCTGTGTTCACTCCCCAAAGAACTGGCGGGAGACGAACTGCACAATCTCGGGATAAGCCTCATCCACCACGAGGGGCTGACGCTCGAACAGGCCGTACGGGAAGTCCACCGGCGGGTCACCCAATGCGTCGCGGATTTCCTCGAAGCCGAGAAGGAAGTGCTGCTGCTCGCCGACCAACTGTCCGACGGAACCGCGGAGGGAAAGAAACTCGCGGACACGGTGAAATCCTGCGTCTTCAATATGCGGAACTGGTTCTCTTCCGTGTACTGGTTCCATCACGAATCCGGCCGCTATCGGGTGGACAGCTGGGACGACCGGTCCATTCCCCCGTATGTGACGGAAGCTGCCCTGGCGGAAAACGAACTGGTGGGTGAGGAATGAGCGTCGAATCCGCGATACCCGTCCCGGCCGCGTCAGGACCCGGCCCGCTGCGCACCCCGCCGCTCGTCAAGGGCGGCGCCCCCCTGCTCGGCCACGCCTGGAACCTCGTGCGCGATCCGCTCGGCTTCCTCTCGGCGCTGCGCGACCACGGGGATCTCGTACGGATCAGGCTGGGGCCCAGGACGGCGTACGCGGTCTGCGACCCGGAGCTGGTCGGCGCCCTCCTCAAGCGCCCCGAGTTCATCGTCGGCGGGCCGCTCTGGGAGACCCTGGAAGTGCTCCTCGGCAAGGGCGTGGCGACCAGCAACGGCAAGCTGCACCGGCGCCAGCGGCGGATGATGCAGCCCGCGTTCCGGCCCGAGCGGATCGCCGACTACGCCAAGGTGATGGAGGAGGAGGCGCGGGCGACGGCGGCCCGCTGGAACCCCGGGGCGACGGTCGACGTGAGCGCGGAGATGTTCCGCACGGCCGTGCGCATCGTCTCGCGCTCGCTCCTGGAGGTGGAGTCGATCGGCGAGAAGGCCGACCGCATCGCCGACTCGCTGCACACCGTCTTCCAGGGCCTCTACCGCCGGATGGTGCTCTCGGTCGGACCGCTCTACCGCGTGCCGACGCCCGCCAACCGGCGCTTCGAGAGCGCGCTCGCCGACCTGCACGCGCTCGTCGACGAGATCATCGCGGAGCGCCGCTCGGCGGGACCCGGCGGGCCGGACGACCTGCTGGCGGAATTGCTGCGGGCCACGGACGAATCCGGGGCGCCCATAGCCGACCAGGAGATCCACGACCACGTGGTTTCCCTCGTCGTCGCCGGAGCGGAGAATGTCGCGTCGACATTGGCGTGGACCTTCCAGCTGCTCACCGAACACCCCGAGCAGGAAAGGCGGTTGGTTGAAGAAGTAAATTCCGTGGCAAGGGACCGCGCGATCACATTCGCCGATCTGGGCGCCCTGCCGCACCTCCGCAATGTCATCACGGAGGCCATGCGCATACGACCTGCCGCCTGGATATTCACGCGCCGGTCCGTCGCCGCGACCGAACTGGGCGGCTATCGCATTCCGGCCGGTGCGGACATCGTCTACAGCGTGTACGCGATGCAGCGCGACCCGCGTTCCTTCGAGCGGCATCTGGAGTTCGACCCGGACCGCTGGAAACCGGAACGCGCCGCCGACGTACCGGAGTTCGCGATGATGCCGTTCAGCGTCGGCAACCGAAAGTGCCCCGGGGACCACTTCAGCCTGGCCGAACTGGCCCTGATCCTGGGGACGGTGGTCCCGAAGTGGCGCCTGGCGCCGGTCGCGGAGACCGACGCCGGCACCCGCGTCGGGATCACCCTGCACCCCAAGCGCCTCGTCCTGCGGGCCGAACCGCGCTGAGGGGGCCGCCGTGCCCCGGTGTGTCCGCCCCGCCCCCCGTGACGGGGCGGACACACACGCTCCTGGAACACGCTCCTGGAGAACGCTCCTAGAACTCGTCGTCGAAGGAGACCGACCCCTCGACGGCGACCTGGTAGGCCGAGGGCCGCCGCTCGAAGAAGTTGGTCAGCTCCTGCACGCCCTGCAGCTCCATGAAGGAGAACGGGTTCTCCGAGCCGTAGACCGGCGCGAAGCCGAGGCGCTGGAGGCGCTGGTCGGCGACGCACTCCAGGTAGGCGCGCATCGAGTCGGTGTTCATGCCCGGCAGACCGTCGCCGCACAGATCGCGGGCGAACTGCAGCTCGGCCTCGACGGCCTCCTTCAGCATGTCCGTGACCTGCGTCTGGAGCGCGTCGTCGAACAGCTCGGGCTCCTCCTTGCGGACCGTGTCCACCACGTCGAAGGCGAAGCTCATGTGCATCGTCTCGTCGCGGAACACCCAGTTCGTGCCGGTCGCGAGGCCGTGCAGCAGGCCCCGGCTGCGGAACCAGTAGACGTAGGCGAACGCCCCGTAGAAGAAGAGGCCCTCGATGCACGCGGCGAAGCAGATGAGGTTGAGCAGGAAGCGGCGGCGGTCGGCCTGGGTCTCCAGGCGGTCCAGCTTCTCGACCGAGTCCATCCACTTGAAGCAGAACTGCGCCTTCTCGCGGATCGAGGGGATCTCCTCCACCGCGTCGAACGCGGCCGCCCGGTCCTCGGGGTCGGGCAGATACGTGTCGAGCAGCGTCAGATAGAACTGGACGTGCACGGCCTCCTCGAAGAGCTGACGGCTCAAGTACAGCCGCGCCTCGGGGGAGTTGATGTGCTTGTAGAGCGTGAGCACCAGGTTGTTGGAGACGATCGAGTCACCGGTCGCGAAGAACGCGACCAGCCGGCCGATCAGGTGCTGCTCCTCGGGCGTCATCTTCGCCAGGTCGGCGACGTCCGAGTGGAGGTCGACCTCCTCCACCGTCCAGGTGTTCTTGATCGCGTCCCGGTAGCGCTCGTAGAAGTCCGGGTAGCGCATGGGGCGCAGGGTCAGCTCGAAGCCCGGGTCGAGGAGGTTCTTCTCGGAGTTGGTGGTGCTGGACATTACTGGCAGGCCTCGCAGGACTCGGGGTTTTCCAGGGAGCAGGCGACGGCCTCTTCGGCCGTGACCTGCGCGGGGACGGGAGCGGCGGTGGCGTTCGAACCGCCGGCCGCGCGGGCGATGCGGGTGGCGGGGCGCGAGCGCAGGTAGTACGTGGTCTTCAGGCCCCGCTGCCAGGCGTAGGCGTACATCGAGGAGAGCTTGCCGATGGTCGGCGTCTCCAGGAAGAGGTTGAGCGACTGCGCCTGGTCGAGGAAGGGCGTGCGCGCGGCCGCCATGTCGATCAGGCCGCGCTGCGGGATCTCCCACGCCGTGCGGTACAGCGCGCGGACCTCCTCGGGGATCCAGCCGAAGCCCTGCACCGAGCCGTTGGCCTCGCGCAGCGCCTCGCGGGTCTGCGCGTCCCAGACGCCGAGCCGCTTCAGCTCCTGCACCAGATAGGCGTTGACCTGGAGGAACTCACCGCTGAGCGTCTCGCGCTTGAAGAGGTTGGAGACCTGCGGCTCGATGCACTCATACACACCCGCGATGGACGCGATGGTGGCGGTCGGCGCGATGGCGAGCAGCAGCGAGTTGCGCATGCCGGTCGCGGCGATACGTTCCCGCAGGGCCGCCCACCGCTGCGGCCAGGTCAGCTCGACGCCGTAGTGGTCGGGGTGGAGCACGCCGCGCGCGGTGCGGGTCTTCTCCCAGGCGGGCAGCGGGCCGTGGCGCTCGGCGAGGCCGGCCGATGCCTCGTACGCGGCGAGCATGATCCGCTCGGCGATACGGGTGGAGAGGGCGCGCGCCTCGGGGGAGTCGAAGGGCAGCTTCAGCTGGAAGAAGACGTCCTGCAGGCCCATCGCGCCGAGACCCACCGGGCGCCACTTGGCGTTGGAGCGCCCGGCCTGCTCGGTCGGGTAGAAGTTGATGTCGACGACGCGGTCGAGGAAGGTGACGGCGGTGCGGACGGTCTCGTCCAGACGCTCCCAGTCGATGTCGCCGCTCGCCTGGTCCACGAACGCCCCGAGGTTCACCGAGCCGAGGTTGCAGACCGCCGTCTCGCCGTCGTCGGTCACCTCCAGGATCTCCGTGCAGAGGTTCGAGGAGTGCACGGTGTGGCCGGGCTCGGCGGTCTGGTTGGCGGTGCGGTTGGCGGCGTCCTTGAACGTCATCCAGCCGTTGCCGGTCTGCGCGAGGGTGCGCATCATGCGGCCGTACAGGTCGCGGGCCGGGATGGTCTTCTTCGCGAGGCCGGCGGCCTCCGCGGCGCGGTAGGCGGCGTCGAACTTTTCGCCCCACAGGTCGACCAGCTCGGGCACGTCGGCCGGGGAGAACAGCGACCAGTCCTGGTCGGCGGCGACCCGGCGCATGAACTCGTCCGGGATCCAGTGCGCGAGGTTGAGGTTGTGCGTGCGGCGCGCGTCCTCACCGGTGTTGTCGCGCAGCTCCAGGAACTCCTCGATGTCGGAGTGCCAGGTCTCCAGGTAGACGGCGGCCGCGCCCTTGCGCCGGCCGCCCTGGTTCACGGCGGCGACCGAGGCGTCCAGGGTCTTCAGGAACGGCACGATGCCGTTCGAGTGCCCGTTCGTGCCCCGGATCAGCGAACCCCGGGAACGGATGCGCGAGTACGAGAGTCCGATGCCGCCCGCGTGCTTGGAGAGCCGCGCGACCTGGTGGTAGCGGTCGTAGATCGAGTCCAGCTCGTCCAGCGGGGAGTCGAGGAGGTAGCAGGAGGACATCTGGGGGTGCCGGGTGCCGGAGTTGAAGAGCGTCGGCGAGGACGGCAGATAGTCCAGGCGGCTCATCAGGCGGTACAGCGAGGCGACCTCGTCGAGCGCGCGCTCGCTGCCGTCCTCCGCGAGGCCGCTCGCCACGCGCAGCATGAAGTGCTGCGGGGCCTCGATGACCTGACGGGTGATCGGGTGGCGCAGCAGATAGCGGCTGTGCAGGGTGCGCAGTCCGAAGTACTCGAAGCGGAAGTCGGCGCCGTCGGCGAGCGCGGCCTCCACCAGCGCGTCGAGCCGGGCCGCGTGCTCGGTCACGAAGGACGCCGTGCGGTCGGCGATCAGGCCCTCGCGGTGGCCGACGGCGACGGAGTCGGTGAAGGAGCGCACGCCCTGCGTGGCCGCCTCCTCGCGGATGCCGATCGACAGGAGCCGGGCCGCCAGCTTGGAGTACGCCGGGTCCTCGGAGATGAGCCCCGCCGCCGCCTCGGTGGCCAGCTCCCGCAGCTCCGACTCGTCGGCGCGCGCCGAGCGGCCGCGCAGCGCGGCGGCGGCGACCCGGCCGGGGTCGGCGTCGGGGAGGTCGGCGGTGAGGTCGGTCAGGGTGCGCAGCAGCGCGGCCCCTGGCCCGTCGGTTCCTTCGGCACCCTGGGCGGTGGGCGTCGACGGCGCTGACGCGGGTTCGGCGGGCGCGATGGTCACGTGGGGCACTCCCTCGCTCGGCTCTGGGCCAGGGGGAGGGAAGGGGCGCACACGGGCGCACCCGGGCAGGGCGGCGTACCGCGTCCACCGGCCCACTCCACGAGGCCCGGACGGTCGGCACCCGGGCCGGATGGCTCGGGCGCACTGTCGGCAGGTCCTCGGACTCCGCGTACGCCAAAGACGTACACATGCACCGTTGCGGGACAGTTCCGGACTTGCACCGGATTCCCCTGCGGCGACAGCGAGCACGAGCATACATCTTGTGCCGGGCCTCTGAAGCGGACCCACATCTTGTGTCGGCTCGCGGAGTGGTGGCTAAAGCTTCAGCGGGTATGGCTGGAGTTTCAGAGCGTACGGCTAGAGCTTCAGCGCGTACGTCAGCAGTGGCACCGTCTCGATCGGCCGCCAGTCGCGCTCAGGCGTCCGTACGAAGCCGAGGCGCTCGTACAGCCGGTGGGCGGCGTGCATGGACGTCTGCGTGGACAGTACGAGCGAGGCGCGGCCCGCTTCCTTGGCGCGTCGCACGCACTCCCGTACGAGCGCTTCGCCGACGCCCCGGCCGCGTGCCTCGGGGGAGGTGGCGAGCATCCGTATCTCCGCGTCGTTCACGCCCGCGATGTCGGCCATCGGCCCGCCGGAGGGGACGTAGGTGACGCCGCCGAGCACCTTTCCCGCGTCCTCGGCGACGAGGATCTCGGCGTGCGCCGCGCGTCCCGGCACGTCCCGCAGCACGGCGAGGTAGGGGTCGTCCTCCCCGAAGTCCAGGTGGCCGTCGGCGAGATAGGCCTGCGCGGTGAGGGCGCTCAGCGCCTCGTACTCCTCGGGTCGTGCTTCTCTGATCGTGATGTCCATGCGGCGCAGTGTGCAACACGAGTACGACGGAGGGCCGCCGATTTTTCACGACGGAGGGCCGCCGACTTTCCGGCGGCCCTCCGCTGCGGCGGCGAGTGGGTCAGTGCCCGGCGCCCGCGGTCGCCTTGGGCAGCTCCTCCATGACGCCGGGGTCGCCCGCGTCCGCGGTGTAGTCCCCGGGAGAGGTCTCGTCGATGCCCTCCGGGGCCTTCAGCGCCTTCAGGGCGAAGGTGAGGACCACGGTGACGATCACGTTCAGGACGAAGGCGGTGAGGCCGATGTAGCCGATCTCACCGATGCCCGGGATCGTATCGGAGGATCCGCCGAAGTGCTTCTGCGTCGGCGAGGCGACGCCGTACGCGGCCAGCGTGCCGTAGACCATGCCGACCGCCCAGCCCGCGAGCAGCGCCCAGCGGTGGAACCAGCGCGTGAACAGGCCGCCGACCAGCGCGGGCATCGTCTGCAGGATCCAGATGCCGCCCAGGAGCTGGAAGTTGATCGCGACGGTCTTGTCCATGGTGAGGACGAAGGCGAGCGCGCCGACCTTCACCAGCAGCGAGACCAGCTTGGAGACCTTGGTCTCCTGCGCGGGCGTCGCGTCGGGCCTGATGAAGTCCTTGTAGATGTTGCGGGTGAAGAGGTTCGCGGCCGCGATCGACATGATGGCCGCCGGGACCAGCGCGCCGATGCCGATGGCCGCGAACGCCACGCCAGTGAACCAGTCGGGGAACATGTCCTCGAACAGCTGCGGGATCGCCAACTGGCCGTTCTCCACCTTGATCCCCGCCGCGATCGCCATGAAGCCGAGCAGCGCGAGCAGGCCCAGCATCAGCGAGTACAGCGGCAGGATCGTGGTGTTGCGGCGGATCACGTCACGGCTCTTGGAGGAGAGCGTCGCCGTGATCGAGTGCGGGTACATGAAGAGCGCGAGGGCCGAGCCGAGCGCGAGCGTCGCGTACGTCCACTGTCCGGCCTCGGCGGGCGCGAGGGCGCCGCGCGGCTTGTCGGTCGCCGGGTTGGTCTGCGCGAAGGCGTCGCCCGCCTTGGCGAAGATGTCGTCGAAGCCGCCGAGCTTGATCGGGATGTAGATGATCGCCACGACGATGACGAGGTAGATCAGCCCGTCCTTCACGAACGCGATCAGCGCGGGCGCGCGCAGCCCCGACGAGTAGGTGTACGCGGCGAGCACCGCGAAGGCGATCAGGAGCGGCAGGTCCTTGATGAACCAGTTGGTGTCCGGGCCGCCGCCGACGCCCATGACGTCGAGGACAGCCTGGATGCCGACGAGTTGGAGCGCGATGTAGGGCATCGTCGCGAGGATGCCGGTGACCGCGACGGCCAGCGAGAGCCCCTTCGACCCGAAGCGGCCGCGCACGAAGTCGGAGGTCGTCACATAGCCGTGCTTGTGCGAGACCGACCACAGGCGCGGCAGGAAGGTGAAGATCAGCGGATAGACGAGGATCGTGTACGGCACCGCGAAGAACCCCGCCGCACCGGCCGCGTAGATCGCCGCGGGGACGGCCACGAACGTATACGCGGTGTAGAGGTCGCCGCCGAGCAGGAACCAGGTGACCCAGGTGCCGAACGACCGGCCGCCGAGGCCCCATTCGTCCAGGCTCTCGGTCTCGGCCTTGCGCCAGCGGGCGGCGAGGAAGCCCATGACGGTGACCGCTATGAAGAAGAAGATGAAGACGGCGAGCGCGACGCCGTTGACTCCGCCGTTCATGACCGCGCACCTTCCTTGCGGGCGCGCTGGTCACGCTGCCACAGCTTGTACGCGATCATCGTGAGCAGTGTCGAGATGAGCACCCAGAGCATCTGGTACCAGTAGAAGAACGGGATGCCGATGAAGGTCGGTTCGATCTTCGCGTACGAACCCACCCAGAGCATTGCCACGAAGGGTGCGACAAGGCAGGCTGCGATGACCACGCGGACCGGCGTGACCACCGGTCTGTTCACTTCAGGCGCATCTGACATGTCGCGGCTCCGTTCCCTCACTTATCCCATGCTTAACGTGCGGGAAATCTAAGCCACGGTCTCGGTGTATGGAACCCCTGTCCGCATAACGGACACATGTCGGAGGGGCCGAACTCCCTGCTCAGCAGCAGCGGAAGCCCTGGCGGGGATCCGACTCCTGACGGTCCGTCCGCATACGTTCGAACGCGCGGCGGCTGAGAACCGTCGCCGCCGGATGGTCCTTGCGTACATGCGCCACGTACCGCTCGTACGCCGACTCGTCGGTCAGTTCACGGACGTACCACCGCATCCAGCGCACACCCCGCAGCAGCCAGGTCATCGCGTCGGCTCCGCCTTCTCCAGCGCTTCCCGCTCCGCCAGGGCCTCCCGTTTCTCCTCCGGCGTCGGGAAGAGGCCGGCCGGCGCCGTCAACCTCGACTCCACGAAGGGCGCTTCGCTGAGCCGGGACGCCTCGGGGTCGCTGATGTGCCGGTAGCAGACCCGTGCCGCGTCGGCGATCACGATGACGATGAGCAGGGCGAGCACGGCCGAAAGGACGCCGTCCACCGTGGAGTTGGTGACGACGGTGTGCATGTCGTCCATGGACTTGGCGGGCGGCAGGACCTTGCCGTCGTCGATGGCGTCCTGGTAGATCGAGCGCTGGGTGAAGAACCCGACCCGCCGGTCGCCGGAGAAGACCTTCTGCCAGCTCGCGGTGAGCGTCACCGTCGCGTCCCAGGCGAGCGGGACCGCCGTGATCCAGGCCCACTTGAGGCGGCCGGACTTCACGAGCAGCGTGGTGCAGACGGTGAGGGCGACGGCGGCGAGGAGCTGGTTGGCGATGCCGAAGACCGGGAAGAGCTGGTTGATCCCGCCGAGCGGCTCGTGCACGCCCACCCACAGGAAGTAGCCCCAGAGGCCGGTGACGACCGCGCTGGTCAGGATGAGTCCCGGCTTCCAGCTCACGTTCCTGAAGGGCTTGTAGACGTTGCCGAGCATGTCCTGGAGCATGAAGCGGCCCACGCGCGTGCCCGCGTCGAGCGCGGTGAGGATGAAGAGCGCCTCGAACATGATCGCGAAGTGGTACCAGAAGGCCCGCATCGAGCCGCCGGTGACCTTCGAGAAGATCTCGGAGACACCGACCGCGAGCGTGGGCGCGCCGCCCGTGCGCGAGAGCAGCGAGGACTCCTCCACGTTCTTCGCGGCCTGGGCCAGCTCGGCGGGGGAGATGGAGTAGCCGAAGCCCGCGACCGCCTTCGACGCCTCCTGCACGGTGTCGCCGACGACACCCGCCGGCGCGTTCATCGCGAAGTACAGCCCCGGGTCGATGATCGACGCCGCGACGAGCGCCATGATCGCGACGGACGACTCCATCAGCATGGAGCCGTAGCCGATCATCCGGACCTGCGTCTCCTTCTGGATCATCTTCGGTGTGGTGCCCGAGGAGATCAGCGCGTGGAAGCCGGACAGGGCCCCGCACGCGATGGTGATGAAGACGAAGGGGAAGAGCGAGCCCGCGAAGACCGGCCCGTCGCCGCGCGAGGCGAAGTCGGTCACCGGGTCCATCCGCAGCGTCGGCAGGGTGACGAGGACGCCGACCGCGAGCAGCAGGATGGTGCCGATCTTCATGAAGGTGGAGAGGTAGTCGCGCGGCGCGAGCAGCATCCACACCGGCAGGATCGAGGCGACGAAGCCGTACGCGACCAGCCAGACGACCAGCGTCGAGGGCGCGAGGGTGAAGGTGTCCGCGAGCGAGGACTCGGCGACCCAGCGCCCGGCGACCAGCGCGATCAGCAGCAGCGCGATGCCGATGAGGGAGACCTCGCTGACCCGGCCCGGGCGCAGGACACGCAGGTAGAAGCCCATCAGCAGCGCGATCGGGATGGTCATCGCGATGGAGAAGGTGCCCCACGGCGACTCGGCGAGCGCGTTGACGATCACCAGGGCGAGCACCCCGAGCAGGATGATCATGATGGCGAAGGCGGCGAGCAGCGCGGCGGCCCCGCCGAAAGGACCGATCTCGTCCCGCGCCATCTGCCCGAGCGACTTGCCGTCGCGCCGCGTCGAGAAGAACAGCACGACCATGTCCTGCACGGCACCCGCGAAGATCACGCCGACGACGATCCAGATCGTCCCCGGCAAATACCCCATCTGGGCGGCGAGTACGGGCCCCACCAGCGGTCCCGCGCCCGCGATCGCCGCGAAGTGGTGGCCGAGCAGGACGCGGCGGTCGGTCGGGTGGTAGTCGATGCCGTTGTCGAGCCGTTCGGCGGGCGTGGCCCGGCGCGCGTCGACCCTCAGGACCCTGTACGCGATGAACTTGGAGTAGAAGCGGTACGCGATGGCGTACGAGCCGAGGGCCGCGGCCACCATCCAGGCGGCCGACACCTCCTCGTCGCGCGCGAGCGCCAGGACGGTCCAGCCCGCGGCGCCGACCAGCGCCACGACGGTCCAGACGGCGATGGATCGGGGATCTGCTCTGCGCACCGGGTCGTCCTCC
This sequence comes from Streptomyces anatolicus, assembly GCF_019400875.1. NCBI lineage: Bacteria > Bacillati > Actinomycetota > Actinomycetes > Kitasatosporales > Streptomycetaceae > Streptomyces > Streptomyces anatolicus. Next base: position 14,782 of record NZ_WMBF01000060.1, read on the forward strand.
CGTTCATCGTGCGATGACGTGCGTCATGCGCCGACGTGCGTCATGCGATGACGGGAGGAACGTAGAACAGGGAAGTGATCCGCGCCAGACCCCCGGGGCGCGGGTCAGTCCGTGGGGCGCTTGAGGCGGGCCACGAACTTGTAGCGGTCGCCGCGGTAGACCGAGCGGACCCACTCCACCGGCCGGCCCGCGGCGTCCAGCGAGTGCCGGGAGAGCAGCAGCATCGGCAGGCCGACGTCGGTGCCGAGCAGGCCCGCCTCGCGCGGGGTGGCCAGCGAGGTCTCGATGGTCTCCTCGGCCTCGGCGAGATGGACGTCGTACACCTCGGCGAGCGCGGTGTAGAGCGAGGTGTACTTGACCAGGGAGCGGCGCAGCGCGGGGAAGCGCTTGGCGGACAGGTGCGTGGTCTCGATGGCCATCGCCTCGCCGTTGGCCAGGCGCAGCCGCTCGATGCGCAGGACGCGGCTGCCCGCGCCGATGTCGAGCAGCCCGGCAAGGGTGTCGTCGGCGGTGATGTACCCGACGTCCAGGAGCTGGGAGGTCGGCTCCAGGCCCTGGGCCCTCATGTCCTCGGTGTACGAGGTGAGTTGGAGTGCCTGGGAGACCTTCGGCTTGGCGACGAAGGTGCCCTTGCCCTGGATGCGCTCGAGGCGCCCCTCGACGACCAGCTCCTGGAGGGCCTGGCGGACCGTGGTGCGCGAGGTGTCGAACTCGGCGGCGAGCGTGCGCTCCGGGGGGACGGGGGTGCCGGGCGGCAGCGTCTCCGTCATGTCGAGCAAGTGCCGCTTCAGGCGGTAGTACTTGGGCACGCGCGCCGTCCGGCCGACGGTCGGGGCCTCCGCGGCTGCGCCCGCGTCGGTCCCCGTACTGCCCGCTTCGGTGCCCATGGCCTGCCTTCCCGGCTCCTGTGCTGCTGCCGTCACCGGCTCCTCCGTCTGTCGCGGCTCACATCGTGGCACGGTACGGGCCATGGGGGCGCCCCCTGGTCGAGCGAAGTCGAGAGCTTGGGGGAAGGCCTTGCCCGCTCAGGTGTCGGTCCGATAACGGACGTGACAGCCCTTCTTATACACCCTTGACACCCCTAAAGGTCTAGGCCAAGCTCCCCGTACTGGTCTACACCATTAAAGACCAGGTTCCAGTCCCACGGGCAGATCTCGGTCCATTCGGTCGCTGCGGGTGGGGGGTTGACTGGCATCCCTTGAGGAGGGTGACGTGAAGCGCAAGCTCATAGCGGCCATCGGTGTCGCGGGCATGTTGGTCTCGGTCGCGGCCTGCGGCAGTGACGACGGGGACAAGAAGTCCGGCGGTGCCGACGGCTTCAAGGGCGAGACGCTGACGCTCTGGGCGATGGACGGTTCGACGCCGGACACGTGGCAGAAGGATGTCACGGCGGCCTTCGAGAAGAAGACCGGCGCGAAGCTGAAGTTCGAGGTCCAGCAGTGGAACGGCATCCAGCAGAAGCTGACCACGGCCCTCTCCGAGGAGAACCCGCCGGACGTCTTCGAGATCGGCAACACCCAGACCGCCGCGTACGCCAAGACGGGCGGCCTCGCCGAGCTGGGTGACCTCAAGGAGTCGATCGGTTCCGAGTGGACCGACTCCATGAACAAGGCCTCCGTCGTCGACGGCAAGCAGTACGCCGCCCCGTGGTTCGTCCTCAACCGCGTGGTGATCTACAACAAGAAGATCTGGGCCGAGGCCGGCATCAAGGACACCCCCAAGACCCGCGCCGAGTTCCTCAAGGACCTCAAGCAGATCGGCGAGAAGACCGACGCCGAGCCGATCTACATGCCGGGCCAGTTCTGGTACCACTTCGTCGGCCTGACCATCGGTGAGGGCGCCGAGCTGGTCAAGAAGGACGGCGACAAGTACGTCTCCAACCTCGGTGACCCCAAGGTCGCCAAGGCCATGAAGACCTACCAGGAGTTCCAGAAGCTCTCCAAGGCGCCCAAGAACAAGGACGAGGCCACGCCGCAGCAGGGCGAGGTCTTCGGCAAGGGCAAGACCGCCACGTTCATCGGCATGCCGTGGGAGGCCGACCTGGCCATCAAGGCCGACAAGAAGATCGAGAAGGACATCGGCTACTTCACGATCCCGGGCGCCACGGCGGACAAGCCCGAGGGCGTCTTCCTCGGCGGCTCCAACCTCGCCATCGCCGCGACCAGCAAGAAGCAGGAGCTGGCCAAGGAGTTCCTGAAGATCGCGCTGTCGGACAAGTTCGAGGGTCAGTTCGCCAAGGAAGGCGGCGTCATCCCCAACAAGGAGTCGCTGAAGTCCTCGCTCGCGGGCAACCCGGCCGCCAAGGCCATGTCCCCCGCCACCCCCGGCGGCGGCATCACGCCGCTGATCCCGGAGTGGGGCGCGGTCGAGAACCCGCCGAACCCGATCAAGAACTACATGACCGCGGTGCTCAACGGTAAGTCGCCCGCGGCCGCCGCCGAGCAGGTCGAGGGCGAGCTGAACAAGCGCCTTTCGCAGAAGCAGTAAGGACGCCTCCTCTCGCCGGGGGCGGCGGGTGAGATGCCCTCGCCGCCCCCGGCTCACCTCTGCGTTCCGCGCAGCCCACGCCTCTGCGTTCCGCGCAGCCCACGCCTCTGCGTACCGCGATGCCCACGAAAGAGATGGCGAGCATGACCGTGCAGAAGACCGAACGGCCGCCCTCCGGCCCGACGGAGGTGCAGACTCCGGACGGCGGACCACGACCACGTGGCCCGCGCAGGGGCCCAGGACGTCTCGCCGGCCTGACGCCCTATCTGCTCCTGGCCCCCGCGATCGTCGCCACCCTGCTGCTGCTCGGCTGGCCGCTGGTGACCAACGGGATGCTGTCGTTCCAGAACCTCAACATGAGGCAGTTCATTCTGCACCTCACGGAGTGGAACGGATTCGACAACTACAAGGAGGTCCTCACCGGCGAGGACTTCTGGCGGGTCACCGGCCGCTCGGTCGCCTTCACCGCGGCCAACGTCGTACTCATCATGATCCTCGGCATGCTGGTCGGCCTGCTCCTCGCCCGCCTCGGCCGCAAGATGCGCACGCTGCTCATGGTCGGACTCGTGCTGGCCTGGGCGATGCCCGTCGTCGCCTCGACCACCGTCTACCAGTGGCTGTTCGCACAGCGTTTCGGCGTCATCAACTGGGTACTCGCCAAGATCGGCTTCGAGTCGATGGCCGACCACGACTGGCTGGCCACGCAGTACTCGACCTTCTTCGTGGTGCTGCTCCTGATCGTCTGGCAGTCGATCCCCTTCGTGGCGATCAACCTCTACGCCGCCACGACGACCATCCCCAAGGAGCTGTACGAGGCCGCCTCGCTGGACGGCGCCGGCGCCTGGAAGCAGTTCACCTCGGTCACCATGCCGTACCTGCGCCCCTTCCTCTACGCCACGACGTTCCTGGAGATCATCTGGGTCTTCAAGGCGTTCGTGCAGGTCTTCACGCTCAACGAGGGCGGCCCTGACCGGCTCACCGAGATCCTGCCCGTCTACGCCTACATCGAGGGCATGGGCAACCAGCACTTCGGCATGGGCGCGGCGATCGCGCTGCTCACCATCGTCATCCTGCTGGCCATCACCTCGTACTACCTGCGGATCGTGCTCAAGCAAGAGGAGGACGAGCTGTGAAGCGCTCGCCGCTGGGCCGGATCTGGCCCAACCTGACCGCCGTCGTTCTCTTCCTGATCTTCGTCTTCCCCGTCTACTGGATGTTCGCGACGGCGTTCAAGCCGGCCGGCGACATCCTCAGCGAGGACCCGGTCTGGTTCCCGACCGACGCCACGCTCGAACACTTCAAGACGGCGATGGACGCCGACCACTTCTGGACGATGGTCGGCAACTCGATCACCGTCACGGCCGGCGCCGTCATCTTCTCGCTCATCATCGGCGTGACCGCGGCGTTCGCCCTCGCGCGGATGCGGTTCAAGGGGCGGCGCGGCTTCATCATCGGCTTCATGCTCGCCCAGATGGCGCCCTGGGAAGTCATGGTCATCGCGATCTACATGATCGTGCGCGACGCGGACATGCTGAACAGCCTGATCCCGCTCACCCTCTTCTACATGGTGATGATCCTGCCCTTCACCCTCCTCACGCTGCGCGGCTTCGTCGCCGCCGTGCCCAAGGAGCTCGAGGAATCCGCCATGGTCGACGGCTGCACGCGCATGCAGGCCTTCCGCCGGGTGATCCTGCCGCTGCTCGCGCCGGGCCTGATGTCGACCTCGCTCTTCGGCTTCATCACCGCCTGGAACGAGTTCCCGCTGGTCCTCGTGCTCAACAAGGAGGCCGAGGCCAAGACCCTGCCGGTGTGGCTCTCCAGCTTCCAGACCGCCTTCGGCGACGACTGGGGCGCCACGATGGCCGCGGCCTCGCTCTTCGCCCTCCCCATCCTGATCCTCTTCGTCTTCCTGCAGCGCAGGGCCGTCAGCGGCCTGGCCGATGGCGCAGTGAAGGGATAACGCCTGATGACGACACTTGCCACACCCGCCGGTGACACCCTCACCCGCAACGCCCTCGCCGTCCTCCAGCCCGGCTTCGACGGCACCACCGCACCGGAGTGGCTGCGCCGCAGGATCGGCGAAGGCCTCGCCTCCGTCGGCCTGTTCGGCCGCAACGTCGAGACCGCCGAGCAGGTCGCCGCCCTCACCGCGCAGCTGCGGGCCGAGCGCGACGACCTGCTGGTCGCCATCGACGAGGAGAGCGGCGACGTCACCCGTCTCGAGGTGCGCACCGGCTCCTCCTACCCGGGCAACCACGCACTCGGCGCCGTGGACGACACCGCGCTCACCCGTGACGTGGCCGCCGACCTCGGCCGCCGTCTGGCCGCCTGCGGCATCAACTTCAACTGGGCGCCCTCCGCCGACGTCAACGCCAACCCCGACAATCCCGTCATCGGCGTACGTTCCTTCGGCGCGGACCCTCTCCTCGTGGCCCGGCACACCGCCGCGTACATCGAGGGCATGCAGTCGTCCGGCGTCGCCACCTCCGCCAAGCACTTCCCGGGCCACGGCGACACGGCGATCGACTCGCACCACTCCGTGCCGGTCATCGACGTCGACCGGGACGTGCTGAACTCCCGCGACCTCGCGCCGTTCCGCGCCGCGCTCGCCGCCGGCACGCGGGCCGTGATGAGCGCCCACATCCTCGCCCCCGCCCTGGACCCGGAGAACCCCGGCACGGTCTCCCGCCGCATCCTCACCGACCTCCTGCGCGGGGAACTCGGCTACGACGGCCTGATCGTCACCGACGGCATGGACATGGAGGCCATCGCGGGCCGGTACGGCTTCGAGCGCGGCTGCGTCCTCGCCGTCGCCGCGGGCGCCGACGCGATCTGCGTGGGCGGCGGCCCCTCGGACGAGGGCACCGTCCTGCGACTGCGGGACGCCTTCGTCGCGGCGGTGCGCTCGGGCGAGCTGCCCGAGGAGCGTCTGGCCGACGCCGCGGACCGCGTGCGGGCGCTGGCGGGCTGGGCTTCCGTGTCGGGCGCGGCCGAGCGTTCGGGGGGCGCGCCCGACACCGGAATCGGCCTGGTCGCGGCCCGCCGCGCGCTGACGGTCACGCGCGGCGAGACCTACGCCGCCCCGGTCACCGAGGCGCCCTACGTCGCCACCTTCACCCCGCTCCCGAACATCGCGGTCGGCGACGAGACCCCGTGGGGCGTCACCGCCGAGCTGGCACGCCGGCTCCCCGGCACGGCATCGGGCAGCTTCTCCGGCACCACGGCGGGCGCGGAGGCCCTGGCGGCAGCGGGACAGCGCCGCATCATCGCGGTGGTCCGCGACGAACACCGCCACGCGTGGATGTCCTCGGCGGTACGCACCCTCGTGGCATCCCGCCCGGACACCGTGGTGGTGGAAATGGGCGTCCCCCAGTCCCCCCCGACCGGCTCCCTCCACATCGCGACGCGGGGCGCGGCCCGCGTCTGCGGCGAGGCGGCAGCGGAGATCATCACGGGCGCCTGACGCCCGATGGTTGGCGGTCGCCGGCTGATGGCTGACGGCCGTCGGCTGGTGGCCGACGACTGGTGGCTGGCGCCTGATGGGCGCCGGCTGACGCCGAAGACCGGCGGCCGCTGGCTTATGGCGGGCGCGAAGACTGAGGGCCGAGGGCTGATGGCTGGCGGCTGACGCCGAAGACCGGCAACCACTGGCTCAGGGCTGGCGCCGAAGACCGGCGGTCGCTGGCTGATGGCGGGCGGCCACCGGCGATACGACGAGGGGGGCGTACCCGGCCGGGTACGCCCCCCTCGTCATGAGCGGCGTGCGCTTACAGCCCCTGCCAGGCCGGCTTGTCCGCGTAGGTGTGCCGGAAGTAGTCCGCGAGCTTCAGCTTGGACGCGGCGGCCTCGTCGACGACGACCGTGGCATGCGGATGCAGCTGGAGCGCCGACGCCGGAACGACCGAGGCGACCGGCCCCTCCACCGTCGCCGCCACCGCGTCCGCCTTGCCCTCACCCGTGGCCAGCAGCACCAGGTGCCGCGCCTCCAGGATCGTCCCGATGCCCTGGGTGATGACGTGGTGGGGGACCTGCTCGATGTCCCCGTCGAAGAAGCGCGCGTTGTCCACCCGCGTCTGCTCGGTCAGCGTCTTGATGCGCGTACGAGAGGCGAGCGAGGAGCAGGGCTCGTTGAACCCGATGTGCCCGTCGGTCCCGATCCCCAGGAGCTGGAGGTCGACCCCACCGGCCTCGGCGAGCGCCTTGTCGTACGCCTCGCACGCCGCCTGCACGTCCTCGGCGCTGCCGTCGGGCCCCATGAAGGAGGCCTCGCTCAGCCCGAGCGGCTCGACGACCTCGCGCAGCACCACGGAGCGGTACGACTCGGGGTGCCCGACCGGCAGCCCCACATACTCGTCGAGCTGGCAGATCCGCGCCCGCGACGCGTCCACGGCACCGGCGGCGACCTTGGCGGCCAGCGCCTCATAGATGGGCAGGGGAGTGGATCCGGTGGCGACACCGAGCAGGGCGTCAGGCTTGCGGCGCACCAGGGCGGCCATGGCCTCCGCGATCAGCTCGCCGCCTGCCTTGGCGTCCGGGACGATGACAACTTCCACGCTGGGCCTGCCGATCTGGAGAGGGGACTCAAGAGGACTGGTGGTATAGACCAATCTAGCAGAGCCCCGCCATCAGAACACCAGTCCTCCCCCCGCTCCATGCTCCCCTC